>NZ_JAKRML010000006.1:0-220473 GCF_022346505.1 Achromobacter sp. ACRQX | reverse complement strand
CAGGCCGCCCGCCCCCACCGCGCCCGCCATCGCCGACGCGTTGATCATGGCGATGACGCTGACCGTCATGCCGCCGATGATGCCCGGCAGCGCCTCGGGCAGCAGCACGTGCCGCACGATGTGCCAGCGCCGGCAGCCCATGGCGCGCGCCGCCTCGACCAGACCGGGGTCCACGTCGTTCAGGCTGACCTGCGCAATGCGCGCAAAGAACGGAATCAGGTTGGCCGACAGCGGCACGATCGCGGCCCATGTGCCCAGCGTCGTGCCGACCAGAAAGCGCGTGAACGGCAGCATCGCCACCAGCAGGATGATGAACGGGATGGCGCGGAACGTGTTCACCGTGATCGACAGCGCCTTGTTGAACCGCGGACGCGGGTAGAGATTGCCGGGCGCCGTGATGGTCAGCACCACGGCCAGCGCCAGGCCGGTCGCGATGGCGATGGCGGCGGAAATGCTTACCATCGTCAGGGTCTGCAGGAATGCCTGCAGGTACTTGTCAAGCATCGGTAGCGACATAGCCCAGCACCTTGATCTGATCGGCCACCAGCGCGGCGCGCGCGGCCTCTTCCTGTAGCGCGTGCGCGGGCACGGACACCAGCAGACTGCCCTGCGCATGGCCGCGCAGCCGGTCCAGTCCGCCGTGCAGCAGCGTGGCCCCCGGCCCCATTGCCGCCAGCGCCTGGAGCGACACGCCCTCCGGCCGATCCTGTCCTGTGAAGCGCAGGCGCAGCACCGCGACGCCGGGGCGTCCTTGCAGGTCGGGCACCAGCTTGGCCGCCAGGTCCGCTGGCAGGTCGTGCTGCAACGGCCGCAGCAGGGCGCGCGTGGCGTCGGCCTGGGGGTTGCCGAACACGCGCCACACTTCGCCCAGTTCGACGTTGCGGCCGCCGTCCAGCACCAGCACGTTGTGGCAGACCTCGCGGATCACGGCCATGTCGTGCGTGATCAGCACGACAGTCAGGCCCAGCTTGCGGTTGATGTCCAGCAGCAGGCCCAGGATCGACTGCGTGGTTTCGGGATCGAGCGCGGAGGTCGCCTCGTCGCACAGCAGGATCTCGGGCTCGTGGACCAGCGCCCGCGCAATGCCCACGCGCTGCTTCTGGCCGCCGGACAGCTTTGACGGATACACGTCGGCCTTGTCCCGCAAGCCCACCATCTCAAGCAGCGCTTCGACCCGCGCCCGCGCCGCGGCGGGCTTCACGCCGGCCACGCGTAGCGGCAGCGCGACGTTCTCGGCCACCGTCTTGGCGGACAACAGATTGAAGTGCTGAAAGATCATGCCGATCCGGCGGCGCAGGCCGACGAGCGCATCCTCGTCCAGGCTGCCCACGTCCACGCCGTCCACCCGCAAGCGGCCAGCGCTGGGGCGTTCCAGCATGTTGATCGAGCGCAGCAGCGTCGACTTGCCCGCGCCGCTGCGGCCGATGATGCCGAAGACCTCGCCGCGCGCGATCGAGAACGACACGTCCGACAGCGCCACGACGGGGCCCGCGGGCCCTTGATATTGCTTTTGCAGGCCCTCGAACACGATGTGCGCGTCGCGCCCCGGCGATGGCGCTGCGCCGGCCGCGTCCGCGGCCAGGGAAAGTTCGCGTTGCATCTTGGCTTAGAAGACCGGAATCACCGAACCTTCGAACTTGGTCAGGATGAACTGGCGAACCTCTTCCGAGTGATACGCCTTGACCAGCGCGGGCACCCACGGCGCGTCCTTGTCCTTCTCGCGCACGACGATGATGTTCACGTATGGATTGTTTTCTTTCTTCTCGACCGCGATGCCGTCGCGCGTGGCGATCAGCCCGGCCTGGTACGCAAAGCTGTTGACGATGGCCGCGGTGTCCACGTCGGGCAGCGAACGCGCCAGCACGACCGATGCGCTTTCCACGAAGTTGAGCTTCTTGGGATTGGACGTCACGTCGGCCAGCGTGGCGGTGCCGGTGGCCGGGTCGAAACCGTCTTTCAGCGTGATCAGGCCCTGGTCGCGCAGGATGACCAGCGCGCGCGTCTGGTTGCTGGGGTCATTGGGAATGCCGACCTTCGCGCCCTCCGGCAAGTCCTTGAGCGACTTGTATTTCTTCGAATAGAACGCGATGGGCGAGATCAGCGTGTTCGCGACCGGCACCAGCTTGTAGCCGCGCTGTTTGATCTGGTCGTTCAGGAAGGGAATGTGCTGGAAGGCGTTGGCTTCCAGGTCGCCGTTGTTCAGCGCTTCGTTCGGGCTGGCGGTGCCGGTGATGACGACGGGCTCGACGGCCAGGCCGTTTTTCTTGGCCACCTGCGTCACCACTTCCCAGATCTGCTCGTCCACGCCGCCGCGCACACCCACCTTGAGCGGCTTCGGGTCTGCCGAGAACGCCGGGCCGTGGAACATGGCGGCCGAGGCCAGCACGGCGCCCAAGAGGCGCTTGAACAGCGGCGTCCATGCGATGCGCGATTGCTGCGCGCCTTGGGAAACGCCTGCATCCGCGGAAGCCCCGGCGGCAAGAATACGGATAGTCATGATGGAATCGCCTCTAAGTCAACGCAGTTATGAGAGAGACGATTCTAGGGACGGGGCTTATGCGCGCGAACGAATAGTTGGTTGAGTCGTTATTACGGGGTTTTTTGGATATGGCGCGTTGGCATATGGCGCGCCGGCGCGGTGCCGAACGCGCAATCAGGCCGGGTCGATCAGGCCGGGTCGATCAGGCCGGGTCGATCAGAACGGCTTGACCACGGCCAGCGTCACGATGGCCGTCGCCGCCAGCACAACATAAGGCGCCTGCAGATCGATCAGGGGCGGCCGCTTGCCGCTGCCGCCGGCCATGCGCCGCAGCGATGCACTTTGCATGCCGAGCAACCCCGACAGGCTCAGCGCAAAGGCCACCTTGATCCAGATCCAGTTCATCGCGAACCACCCGAACGTCATGGCCAGATGCAGGCCGATGAGCCAGGTGATGACCATGGCCGGTGTAGTGACGTAGAGCGTCCAGCGGCGTAGCGCGTGGAGCATCTTGCGTTCCTTCGGCGCATCTTCACCTTCCTGCGGCTGCGAGGTCAGAAGAAACAGGGCAACGAAGAGCGAGCCGCAAAGCCACGCGACAGCGGCCGCGACGTGGGCCATTTTGAGGAGTTGATATGTCATGCGCGGCATTATCGCCGCTCGCCGGAAGACCCGTGCGGCGCGTGCGCGCAGGCAGTTTGCGATACGGCAAACCGGGCGGCGGTCGATGCGCCAGGGTGTGGGGCGCTAGTTGCCGGACTGCGGCGCGGGCGACGTGGCTGGGGCGGCAGGCGAACCCGTATCGGGCGTCGCTGCTGCGGGCGCTTTTTCCGTGGCCGATCCGGCAGCCGGCGCCCCTTGGACAGGCGAACCTGCGGCAGGCGAACCTGCGGCAGGCGACCCTGCGGCAGGCGATCCTGCTGCAGGCGACCCTGCGGCGGGCGCTCCCCCCGTAGGCGTCTTCGCAGGCGCTGCATCGCCAGCCGGGGCCGGCTTGTCACCGCCAGCCTCCGTCGGATTCAACGTATCCGCCGGCGCATTCGGAGCCACCACCGGGTCTGCGGGCGCGGGCGCCGGGGCGGACTTGGGCGCGGCGCCCTTCGTCCGCACGGGCGGCTCATGCGGCGCGGCAGCCGCCTGCGCATCCGGCAGGAACCGCTGCAGCAACTGGAAGAACCCGTCATAGAACTTGGGCCGCGTCACCGTCTGGCTGGCGGTCTTGACCAGCGAATCGTCGCTGCCCCCAAACGGCATGGACACCTGCCCCAACACGCTGACGCCCACGCTGGCCGAGTTGCCGGTGCGTTTGATCGAATAGCGGTCCTGCACGGCGTTCGCAAATACGGTGGTGCGGTCGCTCGCACCGCCGTCCGATGCACATTCGACGTTGAAGCTGATCTGCGTATGCTGCCCGTCCTCGCCCTCGAAGTTCTTGTGGCCGGTGACGCGAGACGGCTCGTACTTGTCGATGAGATAGCCCTGGCTGAGCAAGGCGCGGCGGCCCGCGTCGCACGCGGCGCTGCTGGCCGCCGGAACGCTGCGCGAATAAGTATCCGTTTGCGCGAAGTCCTCGCGCTCGTAGACGGGCTTGGGGGAAGAACATCCGGCCAGGACGGCCGTCAGGGTGGCAAACAACGGAAAACCGATACGGCGGGTGACGCGAGGCATGAGAGGTCCGGCGTGGGGCGACGACCTGCATTATCGGACAAGAAAACCGTTTATTTATTGGGGACAGGATACGCCGGAGATATGTTGAAACAGGTTCGAGCGGTCCGTCATGACCGTCAAAGCGGTTCCCCCTGCGTGCCGGCGGGCGCATCCCGTACCGACACACGTCGTAATTCGTATCGAAATCGGCGCGCCATTCCATGGCCCGCGCGCAACACCCTTCGCAACGCGTCAGTGCACACGTTCCTGAACCATGCCGATGCGCCGCGGGCCTGCTGCCGGCGTGCGGCGCAAACCCGCAATCAACGCGCGGCGCGGGCCGAGGACGGCTGCTCGTCCAGCTCGCCCAGGATTTCCGCCGCCAAGCGCACACGCGCTTCGTTCGGATAGTTGCGATTGGCCAGAATGACGATGCCCAACTTGCGCGCGGGCACAAACGCCACATAGGCGCCAAAGCCGTTGGTCGAGCCTGTCTTGTTGATCCAGCTCTCGGCCAGCGGCGCCAACGGCGGTTGCAGCGCCTGGGCCGGATGGCTCTGGCTGTTCAGCGTGCCGGCGTTGGCCGTCAGCAGCGTGTCCAGCGCCACCGGATACGGAAACTGTTCCCACGCCATGTCCTGCGTCATGCCGCCCACCTGGTAATAGCCGACGTGGGTGTCGGCGAGCGCGCGGCGGATGTCCTTGTCCAGCACGTCCATGTCCATGCTGGCTTCAACGTAGCGCAGCATGTCGCGCGCGCTGGACTTGACGCCATAGGCCTCGGCCGCGAGCACGCCGGGATTCACGCGCACCGGCGCGCCCTGCTTGTTGTAGCCCTGCGCATAGCGCGACATCTTGGCGGCGGGCACATTGATATACGTGCTGGACAGGCCCAGCTTCGGAAACAGGTCCTTTTCCATCGCCTGCGCGAACGGCTGCTTCATGCTGGCGGCGGCCACGACGCCCAGCATGCCGATGCTGGGATTGGCATACGAGCGATACGTGCCCGGCGCGTGCTCGGGCTTCCATGCCTTCAGGTATTGCATCAACTGCGCGTTGTCGCGCACGTCGTCGGGCACCTGCAACGGGAAGCCGCCCGTGGTGTGCGTGGCCAGGTTCACCAGCGTCAGCTTGGCGAACTCGGTGCCGGCAAGCTCGGGTACGAACCGCGCCGGACTGTCGGTCAGCGTCAGCAGCCCCTTGGCCTGCGCGTAGGTGGCGAGCGTCGCGGTGAAGGTCTTGCTGATCGACCCCAGCTCGAAGAGCGTGTCCCGATTGACCGCGCGCCGCGTTTCCAGCGATTCGACGCCGTAGGTGTAGAAGCGCTGGCGGCCCTGATGCGTGACGGCGATCACCATGCCCGCGATGTCGTGCTGCCGCATGACCGCGCGGGCCGCTTCGTTCACGACGCTGTCGATGTAGGGCAATTCAGAGCGGCCAAGGGCGGGACCGGACACGGCCGTAAGAAGGCCGGCGCAAAAGAGGCCGGCGCAGAGGTGTCTACGGGTGGTCATGCAACGTTCTCAGGGAGGGGGACGGACAAACCGGCGGGATGGGCGGCGCGGCGATGCTGAATCGTACCGCGACGCGCGTCCATCCAGGCGCATTTTTCCCTCCCTGCCGTGGCCTCAGGGCCTGGCGCAGGCGCGCCTTCGCCCTGCGCCCTGCGTCAGGCTAAGGCCGGCTCCGCGCGCAGCGGCTGAGCCGCATTCCCGATCCCCGTGCCGTCCTGCACCGTGCCGACTATGTCTTTGCAGACTTTCCCCTCCTTCATCACCAGAACGATCCGCGCGGGATCTACCAGCAGCGACAGATCGTGCAGCGGGTTGCCGTCCACCATGACGACGTCGGCCAGATACCCCGCCCGCAGCATCCCCAGCTCGTCAGGCCGCTGCATGATTTGCCCGCCCAGCCGCGTGGCCGCGACCAGCGCCTCGACCGGCGTCATGCCGATGTAGTCAACGAAGTATTGGAGGTCGTTGGCATTCGTGCCGTGCGGCATCCAGGCGAATCCGTAGTCGCCGCCCGGCAGGATGCGTATGCCGCGCTTGTGCATCTTGCGCAGGCTCTCCGCGGCGATTTCCAGCTCGCGCTTGTAGCCCATGCTTTCGGCTATGGCGGGCGTGATGCCGTAGTCGGACGCATGATAAGCGGTACGGACCAGCCAGCCGATGCCCGGCGCGACGAAATGCTTGTCCTTGTTGGCCTCCAGCATGTCCAGCGCTTCGTCGTCCGCGAAGCTGGCGTGATAGACCATTTCGATGCCGTGGCGCACGCATTGCTTGACCGATTCGCTGGACCGCGCGTGGGCCGCGATCCGCTTGCCGTACCGCTTGGCCTCCGACGCCAGCATGGCGATCTCGTCTTCCGCGAAGGGCGACATTTCGGCCGGCAGGCCGGCGATGTATTCGCCCGACAGATTGATCTTCAGATGGTCGACGCCGTACTTGATGAACGTCCGGACCGAGCGGCGAATCTCTTCGGGACCGCTGCAGACGCTGCCAAAGCTCAGCTCCTCGAAGTGCATGTGCGGCAAGGTGTTGTCGCCCAGCGCGCCGATGGTCGTGATCTCCTGGCTGCCAGCCAGGTAGCGCGGCCCCGGGCACTCGCCGGCCTCGATCGCGTTGCGCAGCACCACGTCCAGCCGCGGCTTGGCCGCCGCCGCGCCAATGGCGGACGTCCACCCCATTTCCAGATAGCGCTTGGCCACGCGGACACACCAGAGGATGTGCTCCTCGGGCGGCATGAACTGAATGGCCGCCAGCGTGGGCTGGTCATTCCACGAGAAATGCGTGTGCGCCTCGGTCATGCCCGGCATCAGGAACCGGCCTTTGCCATCGATGACGCGGGCGCCGTCCCGGTTGACGCGTTCGGGCTGGCGCGCCACCTCGGCGATGCGGCCGCCGTCGATGAGTATCTCTCCGTCAAAGACGTCGTCGCCGCTTCCGTCAAAGATGACGGCATTGGTAATTGCGATTTTGGACATGCGTAGTCTCCTCCTGGCCCGCGCAGGGCCGGAATTTTTTTATGAAAAGTGTTGATGCGAAATCGGTGCTGCGGATCGATGCTGCGAAGCCGGTGCTGCGGACCAGGTACGGCGAGCCTGGCAGTCAGCCGCGCCTCACCGGACCAGGCCCGAATGAAACGCCTGGAACGCTTCGATGCAGGCACCCGGCTGCTCAAACGTGGTCCAGTGCCCGCAGTCCGGCACGATGGTGCAGCGGCTGCCCGGGATACGCCCTGCCATCACCTGCACGTTCGCTGGCGGCGCCACGCCGTCCTCTTCCCCCGTCACCAACAGCACCGGCACGTCCAGGCGTTCAAGATCGGCAGACTTCGCGTCGGCCAGCGCTTCGCAGCTTTGCGCATACCCGTCCGGCGGCTGCCGCATCACGCTTTCGCGGACCAGGGCCAGCACCGCCGGCAGATCCGCCTTGGTGCGGCGGCTGGTGGCGCCTTTGACGATGGCATCGGCGATCTCCTGCATGGCAGGCGCGCCCTGCCGGGCCAGCGCCGCGCGTGCCCGGATGCCCGGCCTCCCCGCCTCCGGCGGTTCGGCCAGCGGCCCGAACAGCACCAGCGACCGGACCCGGGCCGGTTCCTTCAACGCCAGATGCTGCGCGACGATGGTCCCCAACGAATGCGCCGCAACGTGCACCGCGCCGCAGTCCAGCGCTTTCAGCACCGCGACCAGCGCATCGACATAGCCCGCGATGGACAGTTCGCCATCCGGCAAAGGCGACCTCGCGCTGCCGGGCAGATCCGGGCGGATGACGCGATACCCCGTCAACGCGCCCATCAGCGGCGTCCACGTGTTGGACGAGCCGCCCAGCCCGTGGATGCACAGCAATGCGGGCCCGTCGCCGTCGACTTCCACCGTCAGGCCATTGATCGTCGTTGTCGTCATGACGCCTTCTCCACGAATTCGTTCTCGATGCTGCCCAGCCCTTCCACCTCCACGCGCACCACGTCGCCGGTTGCCAGATACCGGGGCGGCGTCATGCCCATGCCGACACCCGCCGGCGTCCCGGTGGCAATCACGTCGCCCGGGTACAGCGTGATGCCGCGCGAGATCGTTTCGATCAAAGCCGGGATGTCGAAGATCATGTTTTCCGTGGGACCGTCCTGCCGGAGTTCGCCGTTGACCCAGCAGCGCACGCGCGTCCTCGTCCCATCGAACGCATCCGCGGTGACGATCCACGGCCCCATCGGACAGAAGGTATCGAACGACTTGCCCATGTCCCATTGCTGGTGCCGCATCTGCACGTCGCGGGCGGTGACGTCGTTGATGACGGTGTAGCCGAAGACGTGATCCATGGCGGCGCCGCGCGCGATGTTCTTGCCCGTCTTGCCGATGACCACGCCCAGCTCGGCCTCGTAGTCGATCTGCGCGGACACGCCGACCGGCAGCAGGACCTGCGCACGCGGCCCCACCACGCATTCCGGCACCTTGGTGAAGACGATGGGCCACGATTCCGGATTGGCGTCGTTGTCCTTGAAGACGGACGCAGACAACTCCTTTGCATGCGCGTGGTAGTTGCGCCCCACGCACCAGACGTTGCGCCGAGGCCGGGGCAGCGGCGCCCGCAGGTCGACGTCGGACAGGCGCAGCGGCGCCAACGTGCCGGGCAGCGGGCGGCCCGCCGTCAACAGGTCGATCACGGCCTGCGCGCCGAGCTGCCTACCCGCGTCGTCAAGCGCCAGCGGCGCGACCGTCAGGCCGTCGTCCGAGACCAGGCCGACGCCGGGCTCTCCATTCATCAAGTAACTTGCAATGCGCACCGCGGTCTCCTTCGTGCTTCGGAAAATCGGCGAGCGGTTCATGCCTCGCCGTCAGCACGACTTTAGGAGCGCCGGCGTGGCCGCGCTTATCGTTCGGTGCGGGAACTTATCGCAGAGTCAGATGGCGTGATAGGTGTATACACCTAGAGCCCGGCAATGCCCGAAACCACGCCCATAAAATTCCCGCAGAAGGCCCCGGCGGACAGGTGGCCCCGGCGAGGCGAGCGCGCGCTCATCGCCCGATCAGAAACTGGGAGACAGATCATGCAAGAGACTTACGCCTTGCACGAAGGCGCGTTCGGCCGCGCGGTCGTGCTGGAGCTGCGCGGGGATTTGATTGCGCATGCGCATGCGGAAGTGCAGCTTGCCCTGTGGCTGGGCGGCGCAAGAGCCGAGGCGCACGTCGGCTCGAAACTGGTGCCTTACAGCGAACACCTGGCGTTGGGCACCAACACCTACGAATCCCATGACGCCCGCCTGCTCGACCGCTCGGGTCCGGCCGTCTTCCTTGTCCTGTACATCGCCAAGCCCTGGCTGGACGAGCGCCGCGCCGCCACCGGTCGCCCGTTTCATTTCACCGCGCCCGGCGTGCCAATCGATCCGGCCGTGCGCCAGGGCTGTTGGAGCCTGCTGGACAAGATCGTCGCGCCGCAGGACCATCCGCGCGCCGACATCGACGCCGAGGTCGAAGCGCTGCTGCAGGCGGCGATCGAATCGTCCTCCCAGGCCAGGCGCCCGCCCGGCGCGGCCTCCCGCCCGCAGACGCTGGACCGGCGGCTTCGCACTGCCATCCTGTACATGCGCGAAAACGTCCACGAACCGGTTGCCGTGGAAGATATCGCCAGCAAGGTGGGGTTGTCGCGAGGCCACTTCTTTGCGCTCTTCCGGGACCAGCTCAACACCACGCCGCAGGTGTTCTGGAGCGCGGTGCGCGTGGAGGAAGCCGTGCGCAGGCTGGTCCAGCAGGAACAGCCGCTGACCTCGGTGGCGATGGACCTGGGGTTTTCGACGCCCGGCAACTTCTCGCGGTTCTTTCGCGATCACATGGGCGTGTCGCCGTCGCGCTTCCGGCGCGCGGCCTCCGGGTCTGCGCCGCATCTGCTGACGGGGATTCCCTGACTACGCTTCTCCGCACTCCCAACGCGGAACCACCTCGAAAGGCGCATCCTCCGCCGGCGGCAACAGCGCCAATGCCGCGTCCACGGACGCCTCATTGATCCAAACCGTCGAGCCGTCCACCGGCGCTGGCGGGGCATCCGCCATCAACCGGTCCAGTTCCGCCTGCATCACCGGCGGCAGGTATTCCTTCAATGCGTTGATGTTCGCCGCGACACAAGCCACCGCCTCGGCCGCCGTGAGGCCATCCTCGACAAGATGCCCCACGTCCGCCGCGCTACGCACCAGCGCGTCGAACACAAACGCCTCGAACGATGCCCACTCCACGCGCGCATCGCCGCTGTCATGCCAGACGAGCGCAACGCCCACGCCGCCGCCCGCCGTGGGCGTCAGGCAATAGGCATCGCCCGCGCCGGACTCTGCAAAGGGCAGAAAGCGCCTGCCATGCTGATAGCCGGGATTGAGCCATTCCTCGGCCGTTTGGCGCGCCTGCTGCGCGTCGATCCATTCCAAGTCATCCATGCAGGACAGCACGGGCCGCGCGGCCAGCGTATTGCCCTTCCAGTCGGCGCGCCACGCCGCGCTGTCCTCGCCATAGCCGGTGCGGCCGGCATCGATCAACCGGGCCAGCATGCCGGGCAAGGCTACGCCGCAGTCCGCGGCCAATTCGGCAAACGTTGCCATTCGTCTTTTTCCTTCGTCAGAACTCAAGCACATCCAGAAAGCACTCGGCCTCGACGGGGTCGCCCAGCACAATGGTCAGCGACTGCAACGCACGCGTCCGATGCTCGGGCCTGATTTCCCAGTCATCGTTGCGCAGGTCTTCGTCGGCCTCCAGGCAGACGACGCCGACCGCGGCCACCGCGGCCGCGAACGTCGGCAGATCGGGCGCCACCACGGCGGCGTCCCATGCGCCCGTGCCGTGCATGGCGTAAAGAATCTTGCCGGTTTCCGTGTCCAGGATGAAGGGGTCCGCGTTCTGGTCGGCAATCACCAGCCAGTTGTCCTGCCATTCTGCTACGCGTTCGCCGTTCGACGCGTCCCAGCGATAGCCGGCCTGCCGTTCCCAGAGCTTGTAGAGCGGCGGAAAGCTGATGTTGGTTTCGGAAAGCGTGATGCCGACCGGTCCCACGTTCTGGTGATAGGTGGCGCCCCACGGCCCCACCTGTTCGTAGAAGTCGGCGAGCACCTGTGGCAGCGCAATGTCGCCCTGCCACGCGTCGCGCGGCTGCGGGCGCAGTTCGCCAAACCGGGCGAACTGCGCCCGGAGGGATTCAAAGGAATTCATGTTGGATGCGTATCTGGACAACGTATTAGCGATAAATCTTGCCGCGCCGTCAGCGCGGACGGTAGCGCGGGTGGTAGCAACTGAACTTCGCACGCGGCGCCAGACCGCATTTTGCTACATTTGAACGCCCTGCTCCGAGGCGACGCACGATTGAAGCGCCACAGGGCGGCGGCAGAAGAAAACCGCTTTCGACAACGGACAATCCATGCGCCTACCGTTTGCAGTTTCCGCCTTAACCTTTGCCGCACTCCTCGCCGGCTCCGGCGCTCACGCGCAGCAATGGTTCGAAGTGCCGCCGCGTCCCGATCACCCCAACGTCTCGATCCGGATCGGGGGCCTGCCCAACACACAGCAAGCGTCGGGCAACGCCCGCGGCAGGATGGAACTGCGCTATACCGCTGCGCAGACCATTCCGGGCGCGGACAAACAGCCCGTGCGCTATGACCGTTCGGTGACCGAGGTGCTGTTCGATTGCCGCCGGTCGCAGGTCGGCTTCTTGCCGGCCACCAGCTACTTCCTGAACGACACCCTGGTCACCACCATCAAGGACGAGACACTGGACGAAAGCCAGGTTCAGTTCGTGCGCTTTGCGCAAGGCAGCCCGCAGATGAAGGCGTTGCAGGCCGCCTGCGGAAAATAGCGGCGCTAAGCAAGCATCAACGTGCCCGGGGCGCGAGTGGGATCTTGCTCCGGTCCGCGCCGCGTGGCGTCTTCGGACAGCCGGAACACGCCCACCGCCCGCACCAGCTCGCGTGCCTGGTCCTGCATCGAGCCGGCGGCCGCGGCGGCTTCCTCGACCAGCGCCGCGTTCTGCTGCGTCACCTCGTCCATCTGCGCCACGGCAAGGTTCACCTGATCGATACCGCTGGCCTGTTCGTGCGACGCGGCGGCGATCTCGCCCATGATGTCCGTCACATGCTGCACGGCGGTGACGATCTCTTGCATGGTGGCGCCCGCGCCCTCGGCCTGACGCGCGCCCGCGCCCACCTTGCCGGCGGAATCCTCGATCAAGGCCTTGATCTCGCGCGCGGCCTGCGCGCTGCGCTGCGCCAGCGAGCGGACTTCGCCCGCCACCACGGCAAAGCCCTTGCCCTCCTCGCCCGCACGGGCCGCTTCAACGGCCGCGTTGAGCGCAAGGATGTTGGTCTGGAACGCGATGCCGTCGATCACCGACACGATGTCGGAAATCTTGTGCGAGCTGGCCGAGATCTCCTGCATGGTGCCGACCACCGCGGACACCGCCGCCCCGCCGCGCAGCGCGATTTCCGATGCGCTGGCTGCAAGGTGGTTGGCCTGGCGCGCGTTGTCCGCGTTCTGCTTCACGGTCGAGGCAAGCTCCTCCATCGACGCCGCGGTTTCCTCAAGCGATGCCGCCTGTTCTTCGGTGCGGCTGGAGAGATCGGCGTTGCCCGCCGCGATCTGGCTCGAGGCGCTGGAAATCGTTTCCGACCCGTGCCGGATCGCACGGACGGCGCCCGCCAGCCGCTCCTGCATGTCCTGCAAGGCGTGAAGCAGGCGCCCGGTCTCATCGCGGGAGCCTGCTTCGATCCGCTGGCCCAGGTCACCGCCCGCCACGGTTTCGGCGGCCTTGACCGCACGCGCCAGCGGACGGGTGATCGACCGGCTGACCCGCCACGCGAGCAACGCGCCCAAGGCGAGCGCCAGGCCGGCCAGGCCCACGTTCAGGCGCTCGGCTTCCTGGATGACGGCCTGGCTTGCAATGCCGGCCTCGTCCATGTCGGCCGACTGTTCCCGGGACAACGCGATGATGTGATCCTGCAGGCTGTCCAGAATGGGCAACGTCTCTTGCAGCATGCGCTGGCGGGCGCCGTCGCGATCAGCGCTCCTGAGCAGGGCGCCCACCGACTGGAAGGACTTCACGTAGCGGCCCCGAGCCTCTTCCAGCGTGCGCAGCCGGGCGCTGGCATCGGCCGTCGCCATCAACGGCCGCAGGGTGGCCAGGGCGTCGTCGATGCGTTTACGGTTGGCCTCGATCTGCTGGAACAGCTTGTCCATCGCGGCCGGGTCGGCGTTGACGATCAGTTCCAGATTGACGCGGGCGTTGGCGCGCGTCGTGACGTCGACCACCGAGATCGCGTTGGCCTTCACCCAGGTTTCCTGCGTGATGGCGCGGTTGATGCTGCCGATGCGTGTCAGTTCGAAATGCGACACGCCGGCCAGGGCCAGCAGCAGGGCCAGCACTACGCCGAAGCCCAGGCCCAGTTTGGTGCCGATGGAGAGATTGCCGAAATGGGTGCGGAGCTTCATAGGGGGGCCTCAGGGAAAACCCCAGTCTATGTTTCCCGACACATTTCGCAAACATTTGCGCGCGGCGTTGTTTGCGATTCCACAAAGACAACGAAGATAAGGCGTGGCGCAGCAACACTGCTGAAACAAGCTTGACGTCGGCCCGCGAGCGGCAGCGTTCAAGCGGAGTTTGCCGCGCAATCGCCGTGCTATTGATACCGCTCGCGATATCCCACGGGCGACATGCCGCAGTATTTGTTGAAGATGTCGCGGAAGGCCTTGGTGTCGTTGTAGCCGACTTCGTACATGACTTCGGCGACGCTCTTGCGCGAGCTTTCCAGCCGCTGCTTCGCGGCTTCGACGCGCACGCGCTGAACGTATTCCACGATGCTGTTGCCGGTGGCCTGGCGGAAGCGCCGCTCCAGCGTGCGGCGGCCCAGCGCGTGGCGGCCGGCCAGTTCCTCGACGGTGATCTTTTCCTGGTAGCGGCCTTCGATGTATTCCTGCACCGCCCGCACGATCTCGTCCGCGTGCGACTTCTGACCCATGAAGACGGAGAACGGCAACTGGCTTTGGCGGCTCCAGTCCAGCTGGAAATACTTGGCGCACCAGATCGCGGTGTCGCGGTCGGTGTACTTTTCGATCAGGTGCAATACCAGATGCGCGGCCGAGAATGCGCCGCCGCTCGTATAGACCCCGTTTTCTGCCATGACGACGCGATCGCTGGTCCATCGCACCGTCGGAAAAAGGCTGGCGTACAGGTTTTGCGCAACCCAGTGCACCACCGCCTGCTGCCCGTCGAGCACGCCGCCCGCGGCGAGCAGCGCGGCGCCCATGCACAGACTGGCGACCTCGCCGCCTTCGCGGTGATGGCGCGACAGCCATTCGATGAGTTCGCGGTTGGACAGGACCGCGTCCGATACCGAACCCAGAAGCGGCGGCGCAATGCAGATATGGATGTCGGTGGCGTCGGCCAGCACCATGTCGGCCTGCACCTTGATGCGTCCGTCGTCCAGACTGACCTCGCGCGTCAGCGCTAGCGTGCGCACATGGAACCGCGGCTCGCGGCCGTGCGCGCGCAGGTATTCGTTGGCCACCATGAAGCCGTGGCGCGCGGTTTCCAGGGACGCAATATTGGTCCCCTTGGGCAGCAGGAACGCGACGTTTTTCATGTTGCCAAGCATACGCCTGCAGGCTGACGCAATCCACCCGCAAGATTGTCGCAATTGCCTATCTGAAAGCCGCGCGGATCCCGATAAAGTGGTTCCTGCCGATCCAGGAATCCGGACGGCGGCCGGAACGGATTGCGGACGTGCCGGCCCAAACCAGAACAACACGGACGTGAGGAGTGATCGATGGACAAGTACATAGACGGTTTCCTGCTGTGCGTACCCAAGGCCAACCTGGAGACGTACAAGAAAATGGCCACGCACGCCGAAGGCATCTGGCGCGAGCACGGCGCGCTGGACTACCGCGAAGGCGTGGCCGACGACATCGACGGAGAAGGCTTCGCGTCGTTCAGCGCGGCAGCCGGCGCGCGCGAAGGCGAAGTCGTGGTCTTTGCGTGGATCCTGTACCCCAGCAAGGAAGCGCGCAACAGCATCAACGCCAAGGTGATGTCCGATCCGCGCCTGGCGGACATGTGCTGCGAGGGCGTGTTCGACGTCAAGCGCATGTGCTGGGGCGGCTTTGCCACGCTGGTCGGCAACTAGCGCGCGCGGCCACGCCCCGAGCGCAACCATTCAACCCGCAGCCGTTCAATAAACCTGGAGACACATCATGGCCACCAAAGCAGCCAAGCCCATTCCCGACGGCATGCACACGCTGACGCCGCATATCATTTGCGAGGGCGCCTCCGACGCGCTCGCCTTCTACAAGAAAGCCTTCAATGCCGAGGAGCTGATGCGGCTGCCCGGACCCAACGGCAAGATCATGCACGCGGCCATCCGGATCGGCGATTCGGTCCTGATGCTGATGGATGATTTTCCGGAATGGGGCAGCCTGGGACCGAAGGCGCTCAAGGGCACGCCCGCGGTGCTGCATTTGTATGTGACCGACGCAGACGCCGCGATCCAGCAGGCGGTCGCGGCGGGCGCGCAAGTCACGATGCCCGCTGCCCACATGTTCTGGGGCGACCGCTACGGGCAGGTGGTGGACCCATTCGGCCACCGCTGGTCCATCGCCACGCACATGCAGGACCTCACGCCCGAGGAGATCCAGCAGAACATGGCGAAGATGGGGCCGATGGATGGCTGCGGGGACTCGTCAAAAAAATGAGGCTGTGGCGCGACGCGGGCGACACCGCGTCGCCTGGTTTCATCAGGGGGCCAGTTGCGGGTACGGTCCCAGGAAATCCAGCTTCCCGATCGGCACGCCAGCCTGGCGCAGGATGCCGTAGGCGGTGGTCACGTGGAAGTAGAAGTTGGGCAGCGCGAACGTCAGCAGATACTCGTCGCCCTGGAATTCAGGCTTGAAGTTGCCAAAGCTCAGCGTGATGCGGCGGCCTTCGGCGCCGTCGACCTGCTCGGGCTTGACGCTTTCCAGATATGCGATCGTGTCCGCGACGCGCTGCTGCAATTGCGCAAGCGTGGTCTCGGTGTCGGCGAATTTCGGGGCGTCGCCTTGCGACAGGCGCTGTGCCGCGAACTTGGACGCATCGCTGGCACGTTGCACTTGGCCCGACAGCGGATACATGTCGGGCGCGAGGCGCGCGTTAACGAGTTCCGCAGGGTCGATGCCGGTGGCTTGCGCATGCGCGGCAGCCTTTTCCAGCAGCGCGGCCAGCACGTTCAGGCCGCGGATGAAGACAGGCACGGACGCCTGGTACATGGACAGGGGCATAAAGACGATTTCCGTAAAAATGGGGGTTGGCGAAGGGTATCAACGGGCGCCAGGCGCTTTGGGATGCAGCGATGTTACGCCGCCGCGGGGTCGCCCGGACGCCGGTGCCGGCGACAACATCATTCTGGATGCCCGGACAATGGCGCACCGCAGCCGACCACCTGCCTGCTGCCCACCGCCAGCCACCGGCCAGTCCTTTTTGACGCCGGTGTCTGTCATTGCGCAACGGCAATCGCGCCCGTACGCCGCTGACTCTGAAAGAACCGCCACACCAGCGCGGAGGCATCAGGACCGCTGCGCGCGTGATACCGGATGGCAGGATCCCCGCCACTCCAGGCGTGTTCAAGCCGCGTGATCTCGCACAACCGCAGCACCGTCTTGCGGCCTCGCAGCACATCCACCCTGCGGTACGCTTTTTCGGTGCCCAACCCCAGCACGCGCTCGATCGGCAACGCGTGCGGATCGGCGGCATTCAGGTTGCGGAACTGTTCGAACAACTGCCTGGCATTGCGCGGCGCCACGGCCGGATCAAGCTGGCCGTGCAGGATCAGTGCCGGCATGCCCAGGTCGAAAACGGCGGGGTCCGCCACGGCTTGCACCAGCGGCGCCAACGGCTTGATACTGCCGCGCCGCATCGTGCTCAGGCCATTGCCGGCGTTATGCGCGTCGCCCACGACCGGCCCCGAGTGCATGGCCACCGCGGCGATCAGGCTTGGATGACGCAGGGCGACCAGTGCCGCCATGCCCGCCCCTGCCGACAGGCCCGCCACGTAGACGCGTTCGGGGTCCAGACCGTGGCGCACGACTTCCGACCGGATCAGGGCCGCGATCAGATCAGCCTCGGCCCCGCCATGATCGTCATCCGGCTGAAACCAGCGCCAGCAGCGCTGCACCTGACGCGCCAGGGATTGCTGCGGATACAGCACCATGAAATCCCCGGCGTCCGCCCACTGGTTCATGCGCGATCCACGCGCGAAAGCCTCGGCTGTCTGCCGGCATCCGTGCAGCATTACGACCAGCGGCATGCCGGCGGCTGTGGCAGTTGCGGAGGCGGGGGTGTAACGCGCAAAGGCCAGCCGGCGGCCGGTCTTGTCCGTGAACTGGCGGGAGGCCTCCCAGCGGCCGGCGCCAAGCGACGCCGCCTCGGGCGCCGCTGCCCTGCCCGCGCCCGCCGTCCCGCCCGGCCGCGCCGTCTTGACCGCCCGCCCCGCCGTGGTGCCGGCGGCCGTCTTGCGCGCCGGCGTGGCGCGCTTGCGGGCGGGTTTGGGGGCCGCCATGCGCATTGCCGTGCGCTGGAGGCGGGTGATTTTTTTTGCCGCTTTGAAAAACAGACTGCTGAAACTGCGCGCCATTGTTAGGGCCTGTTCGGAGGTTCCTGTTTGCCGCGCCGCCCGGGGTGCCGGGGTTGGCAGCGCCGGACGGCGGTCGCCGCGGCTACGCCGCTCCGCAAGGCGGATGCCTGTCGTCTGGTGCGCACGCGTGGACGGGCGGAGAGGACGCCCCAACCGAAAGACCTGGAGCCGGATTCATTGAGTGCTTCCCCTAAGAGTGTCGATCACGGCAGCGCCTGGCGCGGCCGACGTGCAAGCCCGGAGTGAAGAACATGCGACGCCTCTTTGGGCGGTTCGTTCGCGGGACGAATGTATCACAGCGTAACGACGTTGCGATCGGTCAAGCCTACTCGACGCGCGCCTTGAGCGCGCATGCCAAAAAGCCTAAGGTGGAAAACTTGTCATCAACAGGCTCCCCATGTTTCCCAACGACCGACCCCAGACCCTGGGCGAAGAAATCGCCAACAGCATCAGCCACGGCCTGGGCGCCGTGGGCGCGCTGGCCGGCACGCCGCTCCTGATTGCCGCCGCCGTGCGCCAGGGCGATGCCGCCTTCATCGCTGGCGCCGCCGTGTTTGCCGCGTCAATGTGCCTGCTGTACCTCGCGTCCGCCATCTATCACGCCCTGCCCCGCTGCCGCGCCAAGCAGATCTTCAATGTGCTGGACCACTCGGCCATCTACCTGCTCATCGCGGGCACCTACACCCCGTTCGCGCTGGGCGCGCTG
Organism: Achromobacter sp. ACRQX; assembly: GCF_022346505.1. Taxonomy (NCBI): domain Bacteria; kingdom Pseudomonadati; phylum Pseudomonadota; class Betaproteobacteria; order Burkholderiales; family Alcaligenaceae; genus Achromobacter; species Achromobacter sp. ACRQX. The sequence goes on along the minus strand of NZ_JAKRML010000006.1, from coordinate 202,015 downwards.
CGTGGCCCTTGGGGGTGGACCCTCTTCGGACTGGTGTGGGGCCTGGCGCTGCTGGGCGTGGGCCTGAAGGCCAGCAAGCGGCTCAACCGGCCCGCGCTATCCACGGGCCTGTATCTGGCGATGGGCTGGATCGTCGTTATCGCGGTCAAACCCTTGCTTGAACTGGTGCCGACCGGCGGCCTGTGGTGGCTGGTGGCTGGCGGCCTCGCCTACACCGGCGGTGTGGTCTTCTTTGTGTTCGACAACCGCTGGCGCTACAGCCATTTCATCTGGCATCTGTTCGTGCTGGCCGGCACCGTCTGCCATTTCTTCGCGGTGTTCTGGTACGCGGCGTAAGCCCGCAAAAGCGCCCGATCCGCTTCCGAAGGACAAACCTAAGGACACATCGCGGCCAGCAGCGACTACGAAACCGCGCAAAACGTTTCGAACGCGAGGGACCGGCGTCCCCCGGGGCTGCCCCCGCACCGCGCGTCAGAGATCTCGTGGTCTGCCGACACAGGAAAACACATCGCGAAACTTGTCCCACGGCGGTCCGGCTGGTCATCATGGTCGGACTTTCAACCGGAACAAGGAGTTTTGATGCAGCGTTCCAAATATGCATTCCTATCCGCCGCCATTCTGACGACGGCGCTGTCCGGTGCCCCTGCCCTGGCTCAACAGGCCGCCCAGGCTCCGGCGCAGACGCAAGCTCAGCCGGGCATGGCGCCCGCCGTGCAGAAGCCGACGGATCAGCAATTGCAGAAGTTCGCTTCGGCGTCGCAGAAGATCTCTGGCGTCGTTGACGAATACCGTCCGAAGGTCGAAGCCGCCAAGACCGACGACGCCAAGCAGAAGGTCGTCAAGGAAGCGGACGAAAAAATGGTCAAGCTGGTCCGCGCGGACGGGCTGTCGGTCGAGGAATTCAACGGCATCGGCCAGGCCGTGCAGCAGGATCCCCAGCTTCGTGATCGCCTGATGAAGATGCAGCCGGCGCGGTAAGCCCGGGCGCAGACGGGCACGCAGTCACGCAACCCACGACGGCCGCCTCGTAAAGACAAGGCGCCGCATGCCCTGAACGGAAATGCGGCGCCTTGCGCATTTTGCGCGGCCTGACGCTGCTGTTGTATCAGGTCTTCAGGCGGTAGCCCGTCTTGAAAATCCACCGCACGCCGATCAGGCATGCAACCAGGAAGGCCAGCGTCATGCCCACGCTGACGCCGATGCTGACGTCCGCCACGCCAAAGAACGCCCAGCGGAAACCGCTGACCAGGTAGACCACCGGATTGAACAGCGTGACGGTCTGCCAGAACGGCGGCAGCATGTTGATCGAATAGAACGTGCCGCCCAGAAAGGTCAGCGGCGTGATGATCATCAACGGAATGATCTGCAGCTTTTCAAACCCGTCGGCCCAGATCCCGATGATGAAACCGAACAGGCTGAACGTGACGGCGGTCAGCACCAGGAACGACAGCATCCAGAACGGATGCGCCACGTCGAACGTCACGAACAGGCGCGCGGTGGCCAGCATGATGAGGCCCAGGATGATGGACTTGCTGGCGGCCGCGCCGACGTAGCCCATCAGGATTTCCACATACGAAATGGGCGCCGAATGGATTTCGTAGATCGTGCCTGAAAAGCGCGGCATGTAGATGCCGAACGAGGCGTTGGCCACGCTCTGCGTCAGCAGCGACAGCATGATCATGCCGGGCACGATGAACGCGCCGTAGCTCACGCCGTCAATCTCGACCATGTGCGAACCGATGGCGGAGCCGAACACGACGAAGTAGAGAGACGTTGAAATCACCGGCGACAGCACGCTTTGCATGAGCGTCCGCCAGGCGCGGGCCATTTCGAAAAGGTAGATGGCGCGGATGGCGTAGAAGTTCATGATTGACCGTGCACCAGGCTGACAAAGATGTCCTCGAGCGAGCTTTCCGAGGTGTTCAGGTCTGCAAATTCGATCTGCAGGCGGCTCAGGTCCTGCAGCAGACGCGAAATATCGCCGCCGCGCTCGTTGTCGTAGGTATAGACGAGCTTGTAGCCGTCGGGCGAAAGCTCGAGCTGGTAGGCGTCCAACGCTGTCGGGATGCCGGGCAGCGGCGCCTTCAGTGTCAGCGCAAGCTGGCGTTTGCCCAGCTTGGCCATCAGCGCATTCTTTTCCTCGACCAGGATGATTTCGCCCTTGCGGATCACGCCGATGCGGTCCGCCATTTCCTGGGCTTCTTCAATGTAGTGCGTGGTGAGGATGATGGTGACGCCGCTTTCGCGCAGCCGTCGCACCATTTCCCACATGCCGCGCCGCAATTCGACGTCGACACCCGCGGTGGGTTCGTCCAGGAACAGGATGGCCGGTTCGTGCGACAGCGCCTTGGCAATCATGACGCGCCGCTTCATGCCGCCGGACAGCGCCATGATGCGGCTGTCCTTCTTGTCCCACAGCGACAATTCGCGCAAGACCTTTTCGATATAGGCGGGGTCCGCCGGCTTGCCGAACAACCCGCGGCTGAAGGTGACCGTGTTCCAGACGCTTTCGAAGGCGTCCGTGGAAATTTCCTGTGGCACCAAACCGATCTTGGACCGGGCGGCGCGGAAATCGGACACGATGTCGTGGCCGTCAGCCAGCACCGTGCCGTGGGTGGGATTGACGATGCCGCAGATGATGCTGATCAGCGTCGTCTTGCCCGCGCCGTTCGGCCCGAGCAACGCGAAGATTTCGCCGCGCTGGATGTCCAGGCTGACATTCTTGAGCGCCTGGAATCCCGACGCATATTGCTTGGATAAGCCTTGTACTGAAATGACTGGCTGCACGCGAGCCCCCAACTGGACCATAGCCGGAGGATTTTACCCGTCGCGCGGCCCGCGCTTGTTCAACCTGGCGGAACGGTGTGTTTTCTTTTTGGGAACACTGGAACTAGTTTTTGGAACACTGGAACTAGAAGTCGTCGTCCTCTTCAACCTTGGGCATCAGGTACGCCGTCAGCGCGCTGGACAGGCCGGCCATCACCCACAAGACAAAGAACGACACCGTGTAGAAGCCCATTCTGCCGGTTGGGACGTAGCCGAAAATGGCCACGTCCAGCGGATCGATCAGGGCGAAGATCAGTGCGCTACCCGCAGCCGCCGCCATGAACGACGGCCACAGGATCCACATCAAAGATCGCAATCCCATGCCTGAACTCCCCCGATCAAGGTTTGGCGGCTGCAGAGCCGGCGGGCGTCGGCGCCGGGCTCGCGGTCGCGCCGGACGCGGTCTGTTCGATGACCAGACCGCGTTTGACCACACCCTCCTGGATGGGCTGGCTGGCGAATTGGGTCATCGCGAAGTAGATCGTGATGAAGCAGCCGACCATGGCGGCGAACGGACCCGCCATCAGGATCCACGGCCACGGCTCGCGGTACCAGGGCTTGGCGGGATGCGCCGCGTCGGCGGCGTCAACGGTGATTTGTGCAGCGTTCATGAAGATTCCTTTTGGTGACCAGGGCGGTGTCTGCCCTACTCGGGCACGTAGAAACTGGCAGCTTCGTCGGTTTCAACCTGCCGGTTCTCGCCATCCTGCCCCTTGGCGCGCAGCGTGATGGGATGGGCGCCGGGCGCCGCGCCCGCCGGGGCGCGGATGACCATCGGCACCAGTTTGTTGGCGGCGGGTTCGACCTCGACCACGTCCGATCCCTGTTGGCCCGCCAGCACCGCCAGGTCGGGCATGCCTTCGGCCGTCAGGCGCAGCCGCATGGGCGCGTCCGACGTGTTGATGATCTGCAGGCGATACACGTTTTCGATCATGCCCCCTGCCACCTCGCGGCCCAGCACGCCGCGGTCGCGGATCACATCGACGCGCAGCGGGTTGCGGACCACCAGCGAGACGACGAAGGCGATCGCCAGCAACAGGATCAACGTGCCGTAGATCAGGACGCGGGGCCGCAGCAGATGCGACCGCGCGCTCTTCGTGGACAGGCCATCCAGCATGGCGCGCTCGGACGTGTAGCGGATAAGGCCCGGCTCGTACTGCATCTTGTCCATCACCTGATCACAGGCGTCGATGCAGGCGCCGCACCCGATGCACATGTACTGCAGACCGTCACGGATGTCGATGCCGGTCGGGCAGACCTGCACGCAGAGACTGCAATCGACGCAGTCGCCCAGCCCCTTCGCCTTGTGGTCCACCTTGCGCGAGCGGCCGCCACGCGGATCGCCGCGGCGCTTGTCGTAGGTGACGACGAAGGTGTCCGGGTCGACCATCACGCTCTGGAAGCGGGCGTACGGGCACATGTACTTGCACACCGATTCGCGCATGAAGCCGGCGTTGCCCCAGGTGGCGAAACCGTAGAACAGCATCCAGAACCACTGCCAGGGTCCGAGCTGCAGCGCGAAGAGTTCGTGGCCGAGCTCGCGGATGGGCGCGAAGTAGCCGATGAACGTAGAGCCGGTCCACCAGGCCAACGCGATCCACAGGAAGTGCTTGGTGAACTTCAGGCGGAACTTGCGCCAGCTCCAGGGGGATTCGTCCAGCCGGATGCGCGCGATGCGGTCGCCTTCGACCTTGCGCTCGATCCACATGAAGATTTCGGTGTAGACGGTCTGGGGACAGGCGTAGCCGCAGAACAGGCGCCCGGCCACCGCGGTGAAGAGAAACAGCGCCAATGCCGAAATGACCAGCAGCACGGCAAGGTACACGACGTCCTGCGGCCACAGCACCAGGCCGAAGATGTAAAACTTGCGCGCGCCCAGGTCGAACAGCACCGCCTGGCGGCCGTTCCATTCGAGCCAGGGCAAGCCATAGAAGATGATCTGCGTGATAAAGACGAACGCGATGCGCCAGCGGGCAAAGATGCCACTGACGGATCGCGGATAGATCTTGCTGCGCACCCCCGCCAACGTCTGCTCCAGGGTCTCCTGGCCAGGACGCGGCGGCCGCGTATGCGGCCGCCAGGGCGGCGGGTCACCGCCAGGCGAACTGCTGACGCTTGCGGTTGACCCATCTTCCATTTGCTGCTCCGTGCTTGTAAGTGCTTAGTGATATGGGAGGCCGCGCGGCCTCCCATTTACGTGCTGCCGGTTCACTGCTTGGCAGTGCTGGCCTCGGCCGGCGCGGCAGCGGTCTGCGTAGACGCGTCGGGCTTGTTGGACAGTCCCCAGACCCACGCAGTCAGGATCTTGATCTGCTCGGAACTCAGGATGTGTTCGTGCGCCGGCATGCGGTTGTCGCGGCCATCAAGAATGGTCTTGACGATGCTGGCTTCCGAACTGCCGTAGAGCCACACGTCGTCCGTCAGGTTCGGCGCGCCGACAAGCTGGTTGCCCTTGCCATCGACACCGTGACAGGCGACGCAGAAGTTGGCGAACTCGCGCTTGCCGCGGAACACGCGGACCGGATCGGCGGTCAGGCCCGACAGCGAACGCACGTACTGCGCGATGTCGCCGGCCATCTTGGGATCGATCGAAGCCTTCCAGGGCGGCATGATGCCGTGGCGGCCTTCCTTGATGGTCTGCATGATGGCTTCGGGCGAACCGCCGTGCAGCCAGTCGCCGTCCGTCAGGTTGGGAAAGCTGGGCGCACCCTTGGCGTCGGAGCCGTGGCACTGCGCGCAGGTGTTCAGGAAGAGACGCTGGCCGATTTCACGGGCGCCCGGATCCTGCGCAATCTGCGGCACCGTCATGGTCTCGAAGCGCGCATAGATGGGACGCACGGCTTCAGCCATCTTGGCCTGCTGCTGCGCCACTTCGTCGGCGCTGCTGTAGCCCAGCTTGCCCTTGTATTCGCCCAGGCCCGGCATCAGGAAGAGGTATCCCAGTGCAAAGGCGCAGGCCAGCAGGTACATCCACGTCCACCAGGTGGGGACCGGGTTGTTGAGTTCGGTCAGGTCGCCGTCCCAGACGTGCCCGGTGTCCTCGACCTGCCCGCTGGCCGGCTTGGCGGTGAGCCAGCGGCGTTGCGTGTACAGCAGCCACACGCACCACACCACCCCGCCCACGGCGACGATCGAGATGAAATACCCCCAGAAGCCATTGACGAAATCGCTCATGACCGATTCGCTCCATCTTGTTGTGCCTGCCCGAATTCATCGGGCAGTGCGAACGGCAGCATGGCCGACTCGCGGTTGGCGCCCTGGCGGCCGCGCGAGCAGGCCCACCAGACGATGCCGAAAAAGGTTGCCATCGAGATGGCGGTGACGATTGCGCTCAGGTAGCCGACCATGATCAGCCTCCCGTGGCCGCTTGCGCGGCGGGTTGCACGGCGGATTGGGCAGCGGGTTGCTGAGCCTTCTTGGCCGCTTCCGCCTTGGCCTCTTCGGCCTGCTTGGCAAGCTGCGCCTTGCGCACGCCGACACCCAGGCCTTGCAGATAGGCCACCAGCGCGTCTTCTTCCGTCTTGCCTTCGATGGCCTTGGGCGCGGCGGCGATTTCCTCGTCGGTGTAAGGCACGCCCAGGGCACGCAGGGCACGCATGCGCTGGTCGACGTTCTGGCCGGTGATGACCGTCTTTTCCAGCCACGGATACGCCGGCATGTTGGATTCCGGCACCACCTTGCGCGGATCGCGCAAGTGGATGCGGTGCCAGTCGTCGGAGTAGCGCTCGCCGACGCGCGCCAGGTCCGGACCCGTGCGCTTGGAACCCCACAGGAACGGGTGATCGAACACCGACTCGGACGCCAGCGAGTACGACCCGTAGCGCTGGACTTCAGCGGCGAGCACGCGCACCTGCTGCGAGTGGCAGCCCACGCAGCCTTCGCGGATGTAGACGTCGCGGCCCATCAGCCGCAGCGGGCTGTAGGGCTCGACGCCCGCCACGGGCTGGGTGGTGCTGTGCTGGAAGAACAGCGGGATGATTTGCACCAGGCCTGCGAAGGAGACCACCAGGATGCTGGCGATGATCATCCAGCCGATGTTCTTCTCGAGGGTCTGATGAGAAAAGAAGCCGTGATTCTTGTTGGCCATGATGTCCTCGTCAAACAGTGGCCGGCACGGCGGTCGCGGGGACCGACGGACGGGCGGCATGGGGATCGTCTTGCGGAATGGCGGGATTGACCGCGGTCGCGCCGCTCACCGTCTTCCATACGTTCCAGGCCATGACGAACACACCGCACAAGAACAGGGTTCCACCCAGCAAACGGATCAGGTAGTACGGAACGCGCGTCTTCAGTTCTTCGACGAAGCTGTAGACCAGGGTGCCGTCCGGCGCCGTGTCGCGCCACATCAGGCCCTGCTGCACGCCGGCGATCCACATGGCGGCGATGTACAGCACCACGCCGATGGTCGCGATCCAGAAGTGCAGTTCGATGGCCTTGACGCTGTACATCTTTTCGCGGCCATAGAGGCGCGGGATCAGGTAGTAGAGCGAGCCGAACGAAATCATGGCGACCCAGCCCAGCGCGCCGGAGTGCACGTGGCCGATGGTCCAGTCCGTATAGTGCGACAGCGCGTTCACGGTGCGGATCGACATCATCGAGCCTTCGAACGTGGACATGCCGTAGAACGACAGCGCAGTGACCATGAACTTCAGGATCGGGTCGGTGCGCAGCTTGTACCAGGCGCCCTGCAGGGTCATGATGCCGTTGATCATGCCGCCCCAGGAAGGCGCCAGCAGGATCAGCGAGAAGGTCATGCCCAGCGACTGGGTCCAGTCGGGCAGCGAGGTGTACAGCAGATGGTGCGGGCCCGCCCACATGTACGTGAAGGCCAGCGCCCAGAAGTGGACGATGGACAGGCGGTACGAGTAGATGGGACGGCCGGCCTGCTTGGGCACGAAGTAATACATCATGCCCAGGAAGCTGGTGGTCAGGAAGAAGCCCACCGCGTTGTGGCCGTACCACCACTGCACCATGGCGTCCTGCACGCCCGCGTAGGCGGAGTAGGACTTCCACATCGACACCGGCATTTCAATGTTGTTGAAAATGTGCAGGATGGCGATGGTGAGGATGTACGAGCCGAAGAACCAGTTGGCCACGTAGATGTGCTTGGACCGGCGCTTGATGATGGTGCCGAAGAACACGATGGCGTAGGCGACCCAGACCAGCGTGATCAGGATGTCGATGGGCCATTCGAGTTCGGCGTATTCCTTGCTGCTGGTAAAACCCATGGGCAAGGTGATGGCGGCTGCGACGATGACGACCTGCCAGCCCCAGAACGTGAAGGCGGCGAGCTTGTCGCAGAAGAGGCGCGCCTGACAGGTGCGCTGGACGACGTAGTAGGACGTCGCGAAAAGTGCGCTGCCGCCGAAGGCGAAGATCACGGCGTTGGTGTGCAGCGGGCGCAGGCGGCCGTAGCTGAGCCATGCGGTGTCGAAATTCAATTGAGGCCAAATTAGCTGAGCGGCCAGAAAAACACCGACAGCCATGCCGACAATGCCCCAGACCACGGTCATGATGGCGAACTGCCGCACGACCTTGTAGTTGAAGGTATCGGACTTGCTTGCGATTGCGGGGCAATCGTTCATCACCCATCCCCTAAAGTAACAAGAACTTCCAGGCTTCGATGATGGGACTAGTCACTCGAGGAGGCGTTGATTTGGATCAACCGGGTTGCGACGCCTTGGACATCGCTGCATAACCGCAACGCTATTAGGGGTATCGGGCCGTGAAAAGACCTGGCCGATGCGCCGCGGCGGGGTCCGCAGAGGCGCATCGGCGGCGGTAATTTGCGCCGCGGCGATCAGCGGCGGCCGGCGGCGCCGCTGTCGTCGTCGCGCAAGATGGCCGTGCCGGCGCTGTCGGTGTCGTCGTACTGACCGTTGAAGACGGCCCACCAGAGCGACACGCCGATCGCCAGCACGAAAAGCAGCGACAGCGGCAGTAGCAGGTAGAGGATGGTCATGGCGCTGCTCCCAGTGCGGCGCCAGCGGCCAGACGGCCCGACCAGTCGCGGCGGCACAGGCGCCAGGAGTTGTAGGCCACGGCCAGCGACGACACCAGCATGGTGATGGCGGCAAGCCAGGGCGTGACCCAGCCCACCAGGGCCAGCGGCGTCATTAGCAAATGCCAGACGAGCGAGCCGTAAAGATTCTGCCGCGCCTTGCGCCGGGCTTCGGCAAGCAGCGCGTCAAGCGCGGCCTCGGGCATGTCGGGGTGCGCTGCCAGCGCGCTGTGCGCGGAAGCCATGGCGGTGGGAACGGCCATGGACATGGCACAGGGACAGCTCATGACCAGCAGCGCCACCATGACGGGAATGCTGTGGGCGGGATCGATGTAGGCCCAGCCCGCCGCGGCGGCCAAGGCCAGCGCGACCTGCACCATGACGAAACGCGACGCCACGCGGTCGGCGCGCGTGCCGAGCAACAGGCGCTGGTCTTCGACGCGGGCATGGCGGCGGCCGGCGGAACCCGCGCCGCCGAAGGATTGTCGGGCGCACAGTTCCAGATAACGTGCGGTCAGCAGGAACGCGACGAACATCGTGACCGAGTCGAAATAGACTTCGCCCCGCCCCGTATACGTGGCGTGGACGCTGGGGATGAAGGCGGCGATGATGCCTAGCGCCACCGGCACATCCATGCCGGCGCGGCCCTGCCGCAGATTGGCGCCCGCGTGGCGCCAGATGGGCCATGCCGAATACAGGACGACGGGCACGGTCAGCGCGAAGCTGGCCCAGTTCATGAGGACGATGGCCCAGTCCAGGGTTTCCAGCGCGTCGGCGGGCATGGATTCATGGCGCAGATAGCCGGGCCAGGCGAACATCATGACCTGCATCATTGCCAGCCAGGCCAGCGACAGACGCACCAGCGCATGGCGGCGTTGCTGGCGGTCGGCATCGGGCAGGCTGGCCGGGACGGCGAAAATCGATTTGGCACGCATGTTGCCGATGGTAGTCAGGCCTGTCCCCGACCGCCTTGATCTGAATCAAGACGCCAAAGACGATTTGCCACTGCCCCGCCGCCGCGCTTCGGCAACATGCCGCCCGCCCATCCTCCGGCACTGATCTATGTGACGGGTGGCGCGCGGACGGGGCAACTGATAAAACGGTGCTCTGGCCGCTGCGGTTGTCCATTGCGCTGCCGCAGCCGCCTCCCCTACGCCCGCGGCACGTCCGCAGGTTCCGGCGCTGTCCGGCCGCGCTCGACCAACATGGGGCCGTGGTGACCATTCACCTGGCTTGCGGTATGCAGAAGACATCGACGCGGCGCCCCGTCGGGGTTTTTGTAACCGGCACCGATACCGGTATCGGCAAGACGCTGGTGTCGGCCATCCTCGCCCGCGCCTGGAACGCCGACTACTGGAAACCCGTGCAGACGGGTGTCGCCGAGGATCCGGGCGATACCGACACCGTGGCCCAGCTGGCGCAGTTGCCGCCCCACCGCCTGCATTTGCCTGCCTACGTCCTCCAGGCGCCGCTATCGCCATGGGCGGCAGCCACGCTGGAAGAGACCGTGGTCGATGCCACCAGCATCGTGCCGCCCCCGACACGCGCGCCGCTGATCGTGGAAGGCGCGGGCGGCCTGTATGTGCCGATCGACGATACGCACATGATGATCGACCTGATCGCGCGCCTGGGCATGCCGGTGGTGTTGGCGGCGCGCAGCGGACTGGGCACCATCAACCACACCTTGCTCAGCCTCGCGGCGCTGCAGCGGCGCGGCATTCCGGTGCTTGGCGTGGTCATGAGCGGACCGCTCTCCGCGGGCAACAAGGAAGCCATCGAACGCTTTGGCCGCGTGCGGGTGCTGGCCGAGATACCGCCGCTGCCGCGTGTGGACGCTGCCGCGGTCGACGAACTAGCCAAGGGCATTGCGCCGCTGACCGAATGTCTGGCGTCGCTGTACGGCGCCGAGGCCGAAGCGGACTAGCCGGGTCGGCAGCTTCGTGCGCGGCGCGTCACTGCCGCGCCATGTCGATGAACGCCCGCAGCGCCGATGACACACGGCGCTGGCGGGGGTAATACAACATGAATCCGGGGATCGTCGGGCACCAGTCCTCCAGCAGCCGAACCAGCTTGCCGGATGCCAACAGCCCGGCAACGTAGTTTTCCGGCACGTAGCCGATGCCGATGCCGTCGGCGGCCGCCCGCACCTCGGCGTGCACGTCGCTCAGGGCCAGACGCCCCGGCACGTCGAACTCCAGCACCTCGCCGTCCCGCTTGAATTCCCACTTGAAGTACCGGCCACTGGGGAAACGATAGCGGACGCATTCGTGCCTCATCAGGTCAGCCGGATGCCGTGGCGGCTCGCGCTCCCGCAGGTAATCCGGCGAGGCCACCACCACGGAGCGCAGCGCCGGGCCGATAGGCACGGCCACCATGTCCTCGGGCACCGCTTCGAGCAGACGCACACCTGCGTCGAAGCCGGACTTCACGATGTCGACAAAGCTGTCGTCTTCGCCGATCTCCAGGCGGATGTCCGGGTAGGCGGCCAGGAACTGAGCCGCCATCGGCATCAGCAGCAGGTACGACGCCGCGCGCGACGTATTGATGCGCAGCGTGCCGGCGGCGGAGCCGCGAAAGTGGTTCATTTCGTCCAGCGCATCGTCCAGACCGTGCAGTACCGGCTGCAGGCGCTCGGCCAGGCGGTGGCCGGCTTCGGTCAGGGCGACGCTGCGTGTGGTCCGGTTGAACAGGTTCACGCCCAACCGCTCTTCGAGGTTGCGGATGGCATAGCTGACCGCCGACGTGGACAGGCTGAGCTCTTCGCCCGCTTTGCGGAAACTGCCCAGGCGGGCCACCGCGGAGAACGCGGCAAGGTGGGACAGGTTGTCGAGCGCCATGATTGTGCAAATTTGTTCAATAAATCATGCCGAAATTCTAGCTTGAACCGCAAAGCAGCCCGGGATTATTGTGAACACCTGCTCAATAAACATCCCAAGAGGCCGTCATGATCCAAGCCCAAGGCTACGCCGCCCACAGCGCCGACACCCCGCTCGTCCCCTTCAGCTTCACGCGCCGTGAACCCGGCGATGACGATGTACTGATCGACATCCTGTATAGCGGCATCTGCCACTCCGACCTGCACCAGGCGCGCGGCGACTGGGGCAATTCCATGTACCCCATGGTGCCCGGCCACGAGATCATCGGCCGCGTCGCGCAAGTGGGCAAGAACGTGTCGAAGTTCAAGGTGGGCGATTACGCCGGCGTGGGTTGCATGGTGGACTCGTGCCGCCATTGCAAGGCATGCCAACTGAACCTTGAACAGTACTGCGAGGAAAACGCCACGCTGACCTACAACGACAAGGAACGCGGCAGCGAACAGCTGACGTTTGGCGGGTATTCCGATCGCATCGTGGTCCGCGAGCATTTTGTCGTGAAGGTGTCCGACAAGCTCGACCTGAAGGCCGTCGCGCCGCTGCTGTGCGCCGGCATCACCACCTACTCTCCGCTGCGCCACTGGAAGGTCGGCCCCGGCAAGAAGGTGGGCGTCATCGGTCTGGGCGGCCTGGGCCACATGGGCGTCAAGTTTGCACACGCGATGGGCGCTCACGTGGTGATGATCACGACGTCTGCCGACAAGGCGCGCGACGCCAAGCGTCTGGGCGCGGACGAAGTGCTGGTGTCGCGCGATGCCGACGCCATGGCCGCGCACGCCGGCACGTTCGACTTCCTGTTGAACACCGTTCCCGTCAGCCACGACGTCAATCCCTACATGGCGCTGCTGGCGCTGGACGGCACCATGGCGCTGGTGGGTGCATTGACGCCGCTGGATCCGATCCCCGGCGCCAACCTCATCATGGGCCGCAAGTCCCTGGCGGGCTCGGCGATCGGCGGCATGGAAGAGACTCAGGAGATGATGGACTTCTGCGCCGAACACAACATCGTCAGCGATGTCGAGATGGTGCCGATCCAGGCCGTCAACGAGGCCTACGAGCGGCTGGTGAAGAACGACGTGAAATACCGCTTCGTGATCGACATGGCTTCGCTGAAGGAAGAACGCGCCGCCGCGTAGGTCAACACACACGCAATGCAAAGCGGGGCCGGGTTCGTTACGGATGCAAACAAAAAAAGCGGACCCTGATTCACGTCGTCAATCGGGATGGCGGCCGACCTGCGCGCCGCAGACCTACACCGCATCGCTTAGGACAAAAGGTTGAGATTTCACTTCAACCGTTCCTCTGGCCTCATCCACCCTACAACCTTCGTTCGCATCCATCCGGCTTTTCCGGCCGTTGCTGCGGTCGCTCGTGGAATCGCGTGCGGGCGCAGCCGGGGCACGCGCGGCCTCCCGTCACGACATTGACGGCAGACGCGGCGGGCGGATAGATTTTTGCCACTTGCACCGTTCGATTCAGATCGGGCAAATCAAGCAGTCCGACATTCAAGCAGTTCGCTGTGCGCAGTTCGATTCGCAGGTAGCTGGACCATCGCCCTTACACGGGCATGGGCAGGGATTTGTTTCCCGGGTTCCTTGTTTGGAGAACTGGCATGGCCACGAAAAAGCCTCGTCCGGCCGAGAAGACCGACACCGTGAAACGCCGCGAACCTGCGGCAGGCGAACCTGCGGCAGGCGGCCCGGCGGCGGGCAAACCTACAACGGGCGGACCCACCGCAGGCGGACCAAGGGTGGTGATCGATGGCGGCGTTGTCCGCATCCCGCCCATCCTTCCCCTCTTTCCGCCCGATCACAACCGCAACTTCTTCGACGGCTCGCGGCCCGGCCATCCGGTATTGCGCGCCGATGATCTGCTGGCCTTGCGCATCGAACTGCGCAACCTGACCATCACGCCGGGACAGCCGCCGCGGCTGCAAAAAACCGCCAGCGGCGCCGCGACGTTGATCCTGCACTTTCCGCCGCAGTCCATCGCCGAGGAAACGTTCTTCGAGACTGCGGCCGCCGGCACGAAGAACCCCGACCCGCCGCGTCCCGGCACGCCCGCCAAGCCCGAGCCGTCCGGCGGCGGCGCCGAGCCGCCGACCGGCCCGCCGGTGCGCGCCCGCATCGCCAACGAGTCCCGGCTGGCCTTTACCGTGCCGGACGGCTTTGACGTGCCGTACACGCTGGAGGGCGTGCTGCAGGCCGTCGAGTCGCTGCCGTTGGCCGTACCCGCCAACGCACGGCCGCCCACGGCCAAGGCGCCGCGCCCCCCGCTTCGCTGGCACGACCTGCTGGAGATCGGTTTTGACAAGCGCGTGGCCAAGCTGCCCCCGGCGCAGCGCGCGGCGCTGTCGAGCTTTGCCTTGCGCAACGCGCGCATCGCCATGCAGCCCGACGCCCCCGGCGCCAATCTGCTGCTGCGGCAGGCAAGCGGCAGTCCGGGACTGCGGGCCTACCGCCTGCCGGCCGTCCGGACCGACGCACCGCCGCTGCGCGCCGGCGACATCGCCATCCCCGTGCCGCGGGGGCCGCGCCCCGCGCCGCCAACGGCGCAGCAGACGGCGATCGAACTGCCGTGGCGGCTGATCCTCAGCCCATATGCACAGGAGCGCTGGCGCCACGCGAAATCCCCCGCCACGTCAACAGCCACGCTGCATACGGAGCTGTGGCACTCGCGGCTGCTGGCGCCGGCGTCGTCCGATCCCGACGTCGAACCGCCGCAGGCCGACGCCCAGCGCACCGTGCGCGCGGTCTGGGCATTGGGCGGCGAAGGCACCACGAAGCCCATGCAATCGGCCTTTCCCGTGCCGGCCAGCACGTATCTGCCCGCCCCCGGCATCAGCCCCTTCCGCATGCCGATGGACGACTTCGACCGGTTCCAGATCGCGCATCTGTCTTCCAATTTCTCGGTGGCCAATTACGCGCCGCAGGCCATCGGCACAAACCTGCTGATGTTGTCCGCGCTGGGCGCATGGCTGGATTCTCGCGGCAACTGGGATGCGCCCGGGCTGTCGCTGGAAGAATGGACGCATCGCGGCGCGATGGGCCGCGACCACTATGTGCGCGTGGTCTACAAAGGTCTGCTGTTTCCGTTCGGCCATCGCGTCTCGCTCATCAAGGTCAGCGAACGCAAGTTCCATCGCGACCGCAGCGGCAATCCGGCGTACCTGCGCCAACGCCTTTTCATCGTCGTGCGCGAGCGCGAAAAGGTTTTTGCGCATCCCGACTACGTGACGCGCGATCCGGCGGGCAACACCGTGTTCCTGCACCGTCAGATGCCGTTGACCAGCGTGCGCATCCTGACCTCGTCCACGCCCAACCTGGATTCGCCGCTGGCATCGCCCGGCGGCGTCTTGGGCCAACTGCTGTTCTGGCCCTACGTGGGCGGGGCACCGTTCCGCTTCGCCTGCGCGGCCACGGACATCGACGGGCGCGTCATGCAGTTCGACCTGCCCATGATCTTCATGGACGGCGGCGAGGCCTGCCCGCGCAAGCAATCCGGGCAATGGCTGACTCCCATGTTCGACAAGGCGGAGGACTTTGCCGAAACCGCCCGGACCGCGTGGCGAAACGCCCCGCTGTCGCAGCGCAGCGCGCCCATGAACCAGCAGCAGGTAACGCTGGCGCCCAGCCAGAAGGCGGGCGACACCGCTGCGCAGGCCGACTCGCTGGAATTCGACGCGGTCGTCGACAAGGGCAATGTGCAGTTGCGGGCGTACAGCGACGACCTGACCGGCCCCGTCTTCTATCCTTACATCCGGCGCGCCGCCATCCGCATCGCCGCGCTGGCCAAGCTGACCGGCAGCGCAAAGAACAGCACGCTGACATGGAATCCGTACTACCTGGCGCACGGCTTTGACGGCAATGCCGGACAGGTGTTCGGCGACATCGATGCGGAGCCCGGCTACCAGGGCGGCGCGTCCCTGGACTTTTCGGCGCAAGGCGACCGCTCGGGCGGCTTCGTGCAGCCGAATCTGCGGCCCACGGCGCTGTCGCGGCTGGCGGGCCCGATCAGCGGCAAGGCCGACGACTTCATCGCCGGGCGCATGATCGGCGCCGACGTATTCCCCGCATCGGGCGGCGGGCTGCCGTTGCCGCTGTTGTTTGGCTGCATTCCGCTGGGCGACGTGATCCAGGTCGTGGAGGACGTGGCCGGGCAGGCGGACAAGGTGCCGCGCTTCGTGGCCGAGGCCTGCTCGCAGCTCGAAAGCCTGGTGAACGACGCGGGCCGGCTGTACGGGCTGGTGGCGGGCATGGTGCAGGAACCGGGCCGCATCGCGCAAGGCGCCCTCACCGCGCTGGACGACACGCTGGACGACCTGCAGGCGCAGGCCGAGGCGTACGCGCAACCCCTGGTGCAGAACGCGCGCGACCAGGTGGACGCGCTGGCGGCGGCGGCCACGGCGATCAGCGCCCAGGTAGCGCAGCTGGCCGGCATGTCCTTCGACACGGCGCCCGCCCTGCCCGGCCTGCCAGCAGCGTTGACCGCAGCGCAAGGCGCCATCACCAACTTGCGGGGCGCGGCGGATGCCAAGGTCGGCGGCGTCTCGCTGCCGTCGGGTCTGCGCCAGTCGCTGCTGGAAGCGGCACGGACAGCCGAAATCCTGGTCAACGGCCTGGGCGTCGTGCCCGTGCTGCTGACGCAAGGCAAGACGCTGTACGACGCGCTGGATGCGCTGGTCGGGCAACCCGATCAACTGGGCGCGATCTTCTCGGACCCCACGGTGCTCAAGCCCCGGCTGCAGGCCGTTTCCGCGGCGGTGCAGCCGCTGGCCGACACGATTGCCGCTTCCGTACTGCTGGACGGCGCGCCGCGCCAATTGCTGACCACCGCGCTGCGCGCCGTGAAAACCGCCATGGACGCGGTGCTGGCCAGCGCCGAGCTGCTGGAGATGCTGACCGGCGACGAATTGACACTGCGCTTTGACTGGAACCCCGCGATCAAGAGCTGGTCGCTGGTCGCGGGCGAACCGCCGCTCTTTCGCGCCAATGACCCGCAGGGCTTTCGCGTGGCCGTGGAAGCCAAGGTGCGCAAGAACGGCCAGAGCGCGCCCAAGCTGTCGGTGACGTGTTCGCTCAAGAGCTTTGACCTGGTACTGATCGCGCCGGCCAGCTTTCTGGAGCTGAATTTCGAGAAGATCGAGTTTCGCGTGGACACCGCGTCCAAGATAAACGTGGACGTGCTGCTGACCGGCATCAAGTTCGTCGGGCCGCTGTCGTTCGTGGAAACGCTGCGCGACCTGATTCCGCTGGACGGCTTCTCCGATCCGCCGCATCTGGACATCACGCCGCAAGGCATCGACGCAGGCTACAACGTGGCGCTGCCGGCCATCGCCATCGGCGTGTTCAACCTGTCCAACCTGAGCCTGGGCGCGGGCTTCACGGTGCCCTTCATCGGCCAGCCGCTGTCGGTGCGCTTCAACTTCTGCACACGCGAGCAGCCCTTCAATCTGTCCGTCTGCATGTTCGGCGGCGGGGGCTTTTTCGGCATCACGCTGGATCCGAAGGGCGTGCAGATCATGGAGGCGGCGTTCGAGTTCGGCGCCAGCGTGTCCGTGAACCTGGGCGTGGCCTCGGGCGGCGTGCACGTCATGGCGGGCATCTATTTCCGCATGGAGCAGACCGCGTGCTCGCTGACCGGGTACTTCCGCATGGGCGGGTACGTCAGCGTGCTGGGCTTGATCAGCGTGTCGATCGAGCTGTACCTGGAGATGCGCTACGAGTTCGAAAGCGGCAAGTGCGCCGGACGCGCCACGCTGACGATCGAGATCGAGATCTTCATGTTTTCCAAAACCGTGGAGATCAGTTGCGAGCGCAAGTTCGCGGGCGCCAACGGCGACCCGGGATTCCGCGACCTGATGGGCCCGCGTCCCGACCTGCCGCTGGACGAGGAACTGGCGCTCATCGACGACGACAGCCGCTACGCCTGGCGCGAATACGCCGAAGCCTTTGCCTGAGGACTGCCCATGCCCAAGCAAACCATCCTGTGGACCGTCATTCCCAACGGCCGCGTGCCGGACGGTGAATTCGCCGGCCGTCTGCGCGTGTCCATCGTGACGTCGCCCCGGCTCACGCCGCAGACCGCCGACGAGCAGCGGCTGGATGCCTACGCGGACTGGGTCGACTGGCCCGCCACGCTTGCCCGCGCGCGCTTCACGCTGAACGCCGATGGCGAGGAGATCCCGCTGGAAACGCTGCCGCAGGCCGATTCGCAGCTCTGGACGCGGCTCCTGCCGCCCGCAACGCCCGTGGCGGGCTTTGTGTTCCGCGACATGAGCCGCGTGAACCTGTTTTCGTTTTCCGTCGCCAGCGTACTGAGCCTGACGCGCGAGCATTACGGAAACCTGGCGCTCAACGCCACCACCACGCACCCGACGCTGCTGCCATGGCGCAACGCGCATCCCGGGTTGCGCGGCCTGCTGGAAGCCTGCGGCACCCGGACCGAACACGTGCGCGGCGACGGCCGCGAGCGCGTCGAACAGCTGGTGCCGGGCCTTGACCGGTTCTTCGGCGATCGCGAAGGCGGCATCGACCGCGCGCTGCGCGGACAGGTCTATGGCGAGCACAGCGTGTATCCCGGCAAGACCACTGCCCCTGGCGGCGAGGCCGATGGCAAGCCGCAGGCCGGCCCCACGTTTGCGCTGCGCGCCATGCCGGGCCGGTGGCAGGACCCGGCGCATCAAGGCGTGGACCAGAGCCTGATGGCGAGCTGGCGCTCGCAGGGCGAGTACACGCTCTTCATGGCCAACCGCTTCTACCGCCGCGATCCGCCCACTGCCGCCCAGCGTGCGATCCGGCGGCCCGACGGCAAGAACGTACCGCCTCCGCCCAAGCAGCCCGAGATGGATTTCCACGCCATCGTGGCCTCGTATGGCGATTACCCGGCGCTGATGCGGCGGCTGGGGCTGGTGATCGACTGCGTGCTGCCTGCCGATTCGCCGCTGGACAAGCGGATTGCCGCCGGGCAGCAAGCCCAGGGCCGAATCTTTTTGGCGCCGCGCTGGGACGGCGGACAGGCCGAAGGTGGCGCCTTTCCCGCAACGGCCTGGTGGGGCGATGCCGAGCGCTTCACGACGCGGCCGCGCAGCCCCGACCATGAACGCGGCATGCTGCGGCTGCGCAGCGCCGACGACCGGTGGAATCTTACTGAGCCGCGCAATCCGCTGTTCGACGTCTACCAGCTGGATCCGGACGGCGCCGCGCTCAAGACGGTCGACTTCGTTTTGACGGCACAGAACCTGATCGGCCGCAGCCTGAAGCACGGCGCCGACGGCGAGGTGACCTACAGCACCGGAGACAAGCAGCCGGTGGCGGCGCTGCGTTCCGGCGGCCTGGGCATTTCGCGCCGCGACCGTGCGCGCGAAGTCGCGCAGAATGCGGCCTCGGCGGCGCTCAAGAATGCGGCGCTGGAAGGTGCGCCGGGCAGCATGCTGCTCTACACGGAAGACCTGCTGCGCGGCTACCGTATCGACGTCCAGCCCTACCCGGCCAATGACCCGCAAAAGTGGCAATCGCTCTGTCATCGCCACGGCGTGTACCGCTGTACCGACGGCGGCCCGGACCTGGATCTGCCAGACGACGAAGGCTACGTCAAAGGCGCGTCCGCCACGGGTGGCGGGCAGCCCGACGATCACTACCTGCACGAATCGCTGTTCCGCTGGACGGGCTGGAGCCTTGTCGCGCCGCGCCCCGGGCGCACGCTGCGCGACCAGACGGACCCGGCAAGCGGCGTGCAGGGCGAACGGCCCGAGGACGTGCAGGACACGGTCACGGACAAGGGCAACGGGCTGGCGGTGACCTTCAGCGCAGTCAAGGGCAGCCTGCCGCGGCTGCGCTACGGCATGCCTTACCGGCTGCGGGCGCGTCTGGTCGACCTGGCAGGCAACAGCCTGTCGCCGGACGATCCGTCGCTGGAGAAAGACGACAACGTCACGCAGCCGGTGACCTATTGGCGCTTCGAACCTGTGGATCCGCCCGCGCTGGTGCATCGCACGCGGACCAGCGAGGGCGAATCGCTGGAACGCCTGGTGATCCGCAGCAACCGCGGCCAGGATCCGCAGGCCTATCTGGCCAGCCCGGATTTCCTGGCGTCGGTGACCACCACCGATTTCACCTACAGTCCGGTCAACGAACGGCATGTGGTGCCACCGAAAGCCGCCCAGCTGCAATGCGAAACGCATGGGCTGTTCGACAGCATGTTCGGCACCGCGGATGGCATCAAGAAGGCGTACGAGATTTCGGCGCGCGACATCGGCACGCTGTTCGACAAACTGCCCGGTTCGCAGGTGGAGCTGATTACCCCGCAAGCGCTTGCCGAGGTCGCCCGGACGGATCAGGTGCCGCCGCAGCAGCCCAGCGCTGAAGAACCCACGGGTCAGCGTCTGGCCCCCGGCCAATACGTGATCCACGGTGAGGCGCAGGTCCGCACGCCGTATCTGCCCGACGCGGCCGCCTGGGGCATCTGCCTGCGTGCGCAACCCGGCTACAGCCTGCCGGGCGTCACGGGCCCGGCCTTGCTGGGGGAAGGCGTCGCCGTGTTGGCCACGCCTTCCGCCGGCGAACTGGTGCTGCTGGTCACCTACGCGGGCCAATGGCCCGACACGCAGGGCCTGCGCATTGCGCTGGCCGAACGCCCCGCCACGCTGACCGATCCGCCGTGCGCCGAAAGCTATCCGGACGACGGCATGCCCAAGTGGGACAAGGACAACCGGATCCTGACGTTCTTCCTGCCCAAGGGCATGATTGCGCGGCTGCGTTATTCCAGCTTCGTGCACCACGGCCTGCTCAATACGTTCGGCCTGCCGGAATGGACCGGCACCGACGCCGGCCGCAAGACCTTGCAGACCGCCGCCATCCTGGGCAACTGCTGGATGCTGACGCCGTACCGCCCGCTCGTGCTGGTGCATGCCACCCAGCAGCCCGTCTGCGACCCGCTCCTGCTGCTGCCCGGCCAACCGCAGCGCGAGCCCGGCGCGGCGCATGTCGATCTGGAAGCGCGCGTGCGGCTGCACGGGCCGACGACCGGCAAGATCGAGATCGAGGCCGACTGGCACGAATGGGAAGACGATCCGGCGCGGCCGCGTCCAAGACGGCTCGACGGTCACGGCGTGCTGGCCGAAATGCCGCTGGCCGAGAACTATCCCAACCTCTTCAGCCTGAGCCACATCATCGCGGAACAGTCGTTCAACGGCACACGCCAGCGCGCGCCGGGCAACCGCCATGAATTCGGCGATACGCGCTTCCGGCTGATCCGGTACCGGCTGCGCGCCACCACTCGGTTCCGCGAGTACCTGCCGCCCGCGCTCTACGACCAGACGGACAAGGTGACCGTGTTGGGGCCCATCGCGCAGGGGCCGCTGGTGCAGGAAGGCGCCCCGGACGACCCCGGCGCACCCGTGCTGGCGCAGGCCGGCGAAGCGCCCAACACCATCGTGCCGGCCAGCGCACCGCCCGATGCCCCGCGCCTCATGTACGTGCTGCCCACCTTCCGCTGGCAGCAGACCGCGGGCGACGGCACGCTGGACATCACGCGCCTGGGCAACGGGCTGCGCGTGTGGCTGGAGCGCCCGTGGTTCTCATCGGGCGACGGCGAACTGTTGGGCGTGGTGATCTACGGTGAAAACAAGAACTTCACCGACGTGCCCGACGCCTTGACGCCGCTGGTCACGCAGTGGGGCATGGATCCGCTGTGGGACGCGCCGCTGCCCAAGCACCGCACCCGCGCCGCCGACTTTCCGGCGCGCGTCATCGACGAGGACGTGCCGTTGCAGGAAATGCCCGGCCAGCGCGTGCGCGTGGTCGGTCACCGCGTGCGATGGGACGACGAGCGTGCGCGCTGGTACTGCGACATCGAGCTGGACCCGGGCCGCAGCTATATGCCGTTTGCGCGGCTGGCGCTGGCGCGGTATCAACCCAACGCGATCGACAGCGCCAAGCTCTCGCGCGTCGTGCTGGCCGAGTTCTCGCAGGTGCTGCCGCGCCGCCGTGCCGTCTTCACCCGCCAGCGCGGCCGGCTGGCGTTCACGCTGCGCGGCGTGGTTCCGGCGCACGGGCCGATGCAGTTCCCGATGGAGTCCGAGTACCTGGACATCTCGTTCATCCCCGGCCCCGGGCAAACGGGCGAAACCGGCCGCAACCGGGTCGAGCTGGTGCTGCAGACCCGAGATCCGGCGCTCGATACCGACCTGGCGTGGACCGATACCAGCGTGCTGGCCTCCAGCCTGCTCAGTCCAGCCAGCGGGGGCATCGCGCAGACGATCAGTCCGGCGGTCACCGACGTGGCGCGCCGGTTGACCCCGCGCGACGTGTCGTTGCACGAGGCGCCGGCCCGGCTCGGCGAGATCGTTGCCGGTCCGGTGGTGCGTTTTCCGCCGGTGTTCGAAGGCCCCGTGCTGGGCGAGCTGCTGGACCCTGTCATCTGGAGCGCGGGCGTCCCCCTGCCCGATCTTGGCGGCAAGCCGGCACGCGTCGCGGTGCGCGAGTACGAGCGCTATTACACCGACAGCACCGTGCCCGAGCAGCGCGCGGGCGCCGTGCGCCAGCGGCGGGTGGTGGAGGAGCGGCTGGTGTATTCGGCCGTGTTCGATTTGTGAGTTCGATCTGTAATGCGGCGGCGCGGACGGGTGGTGCGGGCAAAAAAAGAGGGTGCCCGCAGGCACCCTTGAATCCACCCTACAACAGCACCTGCAACTACACACCTGCGCGCGGCGTCCGGCATCCCATGTGGGAACCGGGCGCCGCCGGTCGACACAGCCGCGTTATGCGGCCTTCTGCGTCTTGCCGTGTTCGAACTGCGCTTCCTCGGTCGAGCCGGTCAGCGCGGTCGTGGACGACTTGCCGCCCTCGATCGTCTGCGTCACGGCGTCGAAGTAGCCCGTACCCACTTCGCGCTGGTGCTTCACGGCGGTGAAGCCCATTTCGGCAGCGGCGAATTCCTTCTGCTGCAGTTCCACGAAGGCGCTCATCTGGCGGCGGGCGTAGCCGTGGGCCAGCTCGAACATGCCGTAGTTCAGCGCGTGGAAGCCGGCCAGCGTGATGAACTGGAACTTGTAGCCCATGGCGCCCAGTTCGCGCTGGAACTTGGCGATGGTGCCGTCGTCCAGGTTCTTCTTCCAGTTGAAGGACGGCGAGCAGTTGTAGGCCAGCAGCTTGCCTGGGAATTGGCGATGGATGGCGTCCGCGAACTTGCGGGCGTATTCCAGGTTGGGCGTGGACGTTTCGCACCAGATCAGGTCGGCGTACGGCGCGTAGGCCAGGCCGCGCGAAATGGCCTGATCGATGCCGGCGCGGGTGCGGAAGAAGCCTTCCACCGTGCGATCGCCCGTGATGAAGGGACGGTCGTTCTCGTCGACGTCGCTGGTCACCAGGTCGGCGGCGTCGGCGTCGGTGCGCGCCAGCAGTAGCGTGGGCGTGCCCATCGTGTCGGCGGCCAGGCGGGCCGACACCAGCTTGGCCACGGCTTCGCGGGTCGGCACCAGCACCTTGCCGCCCATGTGGCCGCACTTCTTGACAGAAGCCAGTTGGTCTTCGAAGTGGACGCCCGACGCGCCGGCCTCGATCATGGCCTTCATCAGTTCATACGCGTTGAGCACGCCGCCAAAACCGGCCTCGGCGTCCGCCACGATGGGCGCGAAGAAGTCGATGTAGCCCTCGTCGCCGGGGTTCTTGCCTTCCATCCACTGAATCTGGTCGCAGCGCGTCAGCGAATTGTTGATGCGGCGAACCACTTGCGGCACGGAGTTGGCGGGGTAAAGCGACTGGTCGGGATACATTTCGCCGGCCAGGTTGGCGTCGCCGGCGACCTGCCAGCCTGACAGATAGATGGCCTTCAGGCCGGCCTTGACCTGCTGCATGGCCTGGTTGCCGGTCAGGGCGCCCAGCGAATTGACGAACGGCTCGCTGTGCAGGAGTTCCCAAAGACGCGTGGCGCCGCGGCGGGCAAGCGTGTGTTCGACGCTGATCGAGCCACGCAGGCGGATGACGTCTTCGGCGCTGTAGTCGCGCTTGATGCCCTGCCAGCGGCTGTTTTCGGCCCAATCTTTCTGGAGATTGCGGATTTCGGTTTCGCGATTGCTCATTGTGATGCTCCTGGTCAGTGATAAGAGACTTCAAAAGATTCGCGTCTGGCTTTGCGTGAATCGATGGGAGAAAGTCTATGCCTGTGCTGCGGAGCAATGTGACGCCGGGTCTTATACAAGAGGAAAAATCTTAGTCCGTTAAATCAATGGGTTACAGACGGGATTTTGTATAATGAAACGCCATTGTCGTTTGTGAAATGCCGTCCCGCTGCTGCGCAGCACGGACTTTCACATGCCGAGAATTACGTTTCACATTGCGGAAAATCGGCCGCTTTTTAAGCGCCTACAATGCCGCCATTCCCCGTTCTATTTGTCTCTGCTATGACCCTGTCTCACGGCCCGCTTGGGCAGAGCGTGGCCTACGCCTCGCAATACGATCCCTCGCTGCTGTTTCCCATTGCGCGTTCGCACAACCGCACAGCGCTCAATCTGACCGCCGGCAACCTGCCGTTCACGGGCGTGGACCTGTGGAACGCCTATGAGCTGTCGTGGCTGGATGCCAAGGGCAAGCCGCGGGTGGCGATGGCGACGTTTTCGGTGCCGGCCGACAGCCCCAACATCATCGAATCCAAGTCGTTCAAGCTGTACCTGAATTCGTTCAACCAGACCCGCCTGGTCAATTCGGCAGCCCTGCGCGGCCGGCTGGAACGCGACCTGAGCGCAGCCGCGGGCGCGCCGGTCGGCCTGGACTTCTTCCTGCCGCAGCGGTTTTCCGAGCTGCAGATGGGCGAGCTGGACGGCATCTATATAGACAAGCTGGATATCGAGATCGACACCTACGAGCCCGCGCCCGAGCTGCTGCGTACCCGGGCGGGCGATGTGGTCGAAGAGACGCTGGCGTCGCGCCTGTTGAAGTCGAACTGCCCGGTGACGGGCCAGCCCGATTGGGCGACGGTGCAGATCCGCTACCGGGGCAAGCCGATCGATCGCGAATCTCTGCTGCGTTATGTGGTGTCGTTCCGCCAGCACGCGGAGTTCCACGAGCACTGCGTCGAGCGCATCTTCAGCGACATCATGCAGGCCTGCGGGCCGGAGCAGTTGACGGTGTATGCGCGGTATACCCGGCGCGGCGGGCTGGACATCAATCCGTGGCGCAGCAACTTTGAAGCGGCGCCGCCCGCGGACGTGCGCACGGTTCGGCAGTAAGCAGTTCAGCAAGCGAAGCCGCGCCGATATCGGCAATCGATAACCGGCGCTTACCGCAAACGGCCTTCCCGGGAACTGCCCGGGAAGGCCGTTTTGTTTCACCGTTGTCGCATCACTTCACGAACGGTTCGGGCCGCGGCGTGTCGTCTTCGGACGGGGGCAGGAACGGGTACTGAATGACCGGCTGGTCGCCCGTCAGCGTCTTCAGGAACGCGACGATCTGGCCGTTTTCCTCGGCGGTGAATGTGCGGCCCAGTTGCAGGCGGCCCATCACGTCGACGGCCTGCGTCAGCGTGGCCGCTTCGCCGTCGTGGAAGTACGGATAGGTCAGCGCCACATTGCGCAGCGTCGGCACCTTGAAGTTGAAGCGGTCCGCGTCCTTGCCCGTGACCGCGGCGCGGCCTTCGGCCTTGTTCTCGGTGACGTAGGGCGTGACCAGACCCATCTTCTGGAACGAGTTGCCGCCCACCGCCACGCCGTTGTGGCAGGCCACGCAGCCGCTGTTCTTGAAGAGCTCATAGCCCGCCAGCTCGCGCACCGTCAGCGCGTTCTTGTCGCCCTTGAGCCATTGGTCGAAGCGCGAATTCGGCGTGACCAGCGTTTCTTCAAACGCGGCCAGCGCGCTGGTGACCTCGTCAATGGTGATCTTGTCCTTGCCGAAGACTTGTTTGAATTCGGCGCGGTAACCGGGGATGGAATTGAGCACCTGTACCGCCAGCTCGTGCGTGGAGGCCATTTCCATCGGGTTTTCGATCGGGCCGCCGGCTTGCTCGCGCAGGTCCTTGGCGCGACCGTCCCAGAATTGGGCAATGTTCAGGCTGGAATTGAGCACGGTGGGCGAGTTGATGCCGCCCTGCTGCCACTTGTGTCCGATGGAGGCCTTCAGGTTGTCCGAACCGCCCATGGCCAGGTTGTGGCACGAATTACAGGAGATTGCGCCGGAGCGCGACAGTCGGGGATCGAAGAAGAGCTTCTTGCCCAGCTCGACCTTGGCCGGCTCTTTGATGACCGCCGGTTCGATGGGCTGGATGGGCTCTTGCGATGCGCTCCAGACCTGCCCTGCCCACAGTCCGAGTACCAGCCCCGCAGCCAGCAACGTGGTTTTCTTTCTCATTTGCTTCTCCTGTGAATAACCAGACCAACCATGTGGTTATTACAGCGAGGAAGCCATGCCGTGACCTTGCGAGGCGTCAATCGGCGCCGGCCGGCGCCAGAGGCCGAAACCGAAGCTTGACGGCGCGCAACGTGGCGTCGGCGCCGTCAAGGCGGATCAAGAGTGTCCAGCGGTCAGGGGCGTGCGGCGGCCACCGTGGCGGGCGGCTCGGCGCGGCGCGCCTGCACCGCGATCCACTGCGCCAGGAAGGCGGCCACGGCGAACGCCACGCCCGCGCCCACCCACGGCCCCTGCCGCAAGCCGGCGTCCAGCAGCAGACCGAAGGCCAGCGGCCCCAGGGCCGAGCCGACATCCATCCCCGAATACACCAGGCCGTACACCGACCCCGTCGAGCCTTTGGGCGTCACGCGGCGGATCAGCATGTCGCGCGACGGCGCGGCCACGCCCGAGCAGAATCCCGCCAGCCCCACGACCGGCGCAGCCAGCACGGCGGGCACAAGGCCCAGCGCCAGCACGACCAGCGTCAGACCCGCCAGGATGAGCGCGACCATGACGGTGCGCTCGGTACGCGGATTGGCCGACACCAGGAAGCCGCCCGCCGCCATGCCGACGGCCGAGGCGACCATGTAACCGGACAACGCCGAGCTGGCCGTGACCTTGGACAGGTCGTACAGCTGACCCAGCAGCGGGATCGTGTAGTTCTGCACCGAGGACAGCGCAATGGACGTGCAGGCAAAGAAGAGGAATGCGCCCCAGAGCGCGGGCTTGGCCAGCAGCGTGGACAGGGTCGCGAGCACGCCTTCCTGCGGCTTGGCGGCAGGCTTGGCCGCATTGCCGGCGTCCTTGGCGTCGCCGCCCGCGTCCACGGGGGACGGGCCGCCCAGCAGGTTGCGGCCCAGCACCGTCAACAGCAGCACCAGCGCCACGAGGCCGGCGGCGCTGTAAGCCGCGACGCGCCAATTGGCGAGCAGCGTGATGGTCGTGATGAACACGGGCGTCAATGCCCAGCCCAGGTTACCGGTCAAACCGTGCGTCGAGAAGGCGTGGCCCAGCCGCGGCGCGGTAATGCGGTGATTGATGATGGAATAGTCCGCCGGATGGAACACCGAATTGCCGATGCCCCCAACGACGGCCGCGGCCATCAGCATGACGTAGCCCGTGGCTGAGCCGATCAGCACGCCAGACAGCACGAAGCAGGCCAGCCCGAACCACAACACGGGACGCGCGCCAATGCGGTCGACCACGAAACCCGACGATGCCTGGCCGATGCCGGACACCACGTAGAACGTGGACACCAGGAGGCCCAGTCGCGCGAAGTCCAGTCCGAATTCCTGGCCCAGCGCGACGTACAGCGACGGCAGGACCAGCTGGAAGAAGTGGGACGAGGCATGCGCCACGCCGATGAGCAAGATGATTTTCCAGTCGCGCCGGCGTACGGCGGCGTCCGAGAGCAAGGGGGTGGCGACGGTAGCGGTGTTCATTGCACAGGGCCGCGCATGGGCGGCAGGTTGCGGGCCGCCTTGGGCGGCTCGCGGGTTGTCTCCGGCGTCGCGCAGACTTGTGTCCGGGCGACGTATTCATGGCGATTGCGGCGCGCGTGCCGTGCCGGATCGAGCCGGCATATCGCTCTTGAAGTGACACGGCGGCCGTCTTGCGCGAGCCGGGCCGCCGTGCGGTGTTGCAACTGCACCGGGCCGGCTGTTGCGCAGCCGGCCCGGCAAATCGGTCACATGGCCTTTTCGCGGATTGCGGGCCAGGCGCGCTGCAGGTAATACAGCATCGACCAGACCGTCAGCACCGCGGCCACGATGATCAGGATGTCACCCAGCAGCTTGGTGTTGATGCCGTAGATGGACTGGTTATACAGCAGGCACGGAATTGCGATCATCTGCGCGGCGGTCTTGAACTTGCCCAAGCGGTGCACGGCCACGCTGGCGCTGGCGCCGATCTTGGCCATCCATTCGCGCAGCGCGGAAATGGTGATTTCGCGGCCGATGATGATGAGGGAGATGAAGGCATCGACGCGGCTCAGGTCGAGCAGCACGATGAGGGCGGCGCAGACCATCAGCTTGTCGGCGACGGGATCCAGGAAGGCGCCAAATGCCGATGTCTGGTTCCAGCGCCGGGCGAGCCAGCCGTCAAACCAGTCGGTCAGCGCGGCAATGATGAATGCCCATGCCGCCAGCGTGTCGCGCATGGGAACAGACATCCAGCTTTCGGGCAGATAAAACAGCCCGACCACCAGCGGAATCATGGCGATACGCAGCCACGTCAGAATAATGGGAACGTTAATTGGCATAGTGTCCGTATCCTAACAGAGGGTGGTCCCCCCCGAAGCGCCTTTGGCGCCTCCCCCAGGGGCGCCGCAGCGGACCGGCGGAGCCGGATCCGCGCGGCCCGGATCGCTCGTCGGGGCGGGTGGTTGGAATTTGGGGTTTGGCATGTATGTGGTCGGCGGCGAGGGTGACACGAATTCGTGACATCTGGGCGATTCCGGGGCTTCAGCGCAGCGCCTCGTAGATGCGGATTGCCAGGTCCTGCGAAATGCCGTCCACCGATGCCAGGTCCTCGATGCTGGCGCGGGCGACGCCGGAGAAGCCGCCGAAGCGGGCGAGGAGGCGCTGGCGGCGGCGGGCGCCTACGCCTTCTATTTCTTCCAGGCGCGAGACGTTGCGCGTCTTGGCGCGGCGGGCGCGCATGCCGGTGATCGCGAAGCGGTGGGCTTCGTCGCGCACCTGGGCGATCAGCATCAGGGCGGCGGATTCGCCGCCTAGCGCGACGGGCGGGCGGCCGTCGGCGAAGACCAGGGTTTCCAGGCCGACCTTGCGCCCTTCTCCCTTTGCCACGCCGACCAGGGTCTGGATGTCCAGGCCCAGTTCCGCGAAGACCTTGCGTGCGACCTCGACCTGGCCCTTGCCGCCGTCGATGAGGACGAGGCCAGGCATCTGCGCGTCGCCATCGGCGACCTTGGCAAAGCGGCGGGTCAGCACCTGGCGCATCGCGGCGTAGTCGTCGCCGGGCGTGATGCCGGCGATGTTGTAGCGGCGGTACAGCGAGGGCTGCATGTCGTGGTGTTCAAACACCACACAGGACGCCTGAGTGGCTTCGCCGGCAGTGTGGCTGATGTCGAAGCATTCGATGCGCAGGGCGTCCAGCGCGGCTTCGTCCGTGTCCAGATCCAGGGCTTCGGCCAGCGCCAGCGTTCGGGCGGCGCGGGCGCCGGATTCGGTCAGCGCGCGGGCGAGCGCCATCTCGGCGTTCTTGGCGGCCTGTTCCAGCCAGGACCGGCGAGTGCCTTGCGGACGCGTCAGCACTCGGGACGGCCGGCCGCCGGATTGCTCGACCAGCAGCGTAATCAGCTCAGGATCGGGCAAGGTATGCGAACAGACCAGGATGGGGGGCATCGCGTTGTCGGTGTAATGCTGGGCCACAAAGGCCTCCAGCACCTGCGGCGCGGCCTCGCCCTCGGCGTGCGACGGAAAGAACGGTTTGTCGCCCAGATGGCGGCCGCCGCGGACCATGGCCAGGTTCACGCAGACCTTGCCGCCGGCGATGGCCACCGCAATGATGTCGGTGTCCTCGCCGCTGACGTTTTCCATGGTCTGCTGGTGCAGCACGCGCGCCAGCGATCCCATCTGGTCGCGCAGCGCCGCGGCTTCCTCGAAACGCAGTTCCATGGAGGCCTGCAGCATGCGGGCCTCGATCTCGCCCATGACGTCCTTGGCCTCGCCGTTCAGAAAGCGCACGGCGCGATGCACGTCGCGGTCGTATTCGGCCGCCTCGATCGCGCCCACGCACGGCGCGGAGCAGCGCCCGATCTGATGCAGCAGACAGGGGCGCGAGCGGTTGGCAAAGACGCTGTCTTCGCAGGTGCGCAGGCGAAACACCTTCTGCAGGATCTGGATGGTTTCGCGCACCGCCCAGGCGTTGGGGAACGGGCCGAAGAACTGTCCGCGCTTGTTGGTGGCGCCGCGGTAATACGCGATGCGCGGCCAGTCATGCCCGGTAATGTGCAGGTACGGATAGGACTTGTCGTCGCGGAACAGGATGTTGTAGCGCGGCTTCAGGCTCTTGATGAGGTTGTTTTCCAGGATCAGCGCTTCGGCTTCCGAGCGCGTCACCGTGACCTCAAGCCGCGCCACCTTCGCCACCATCTGGGCGATGCGCGGGCTGGACAGCGTCTTCTGGAAATACGACGAGACGCGCTTCTTCAGGTCGCGCGCCTTGCCGACATACATGACCTCGCCGGCCGCATCCAGGTGCCGGTAGACACCCGGCAGATGCGGCAGGTCAGAGAGGAACGATTTGAGATTGAAGTCGTCGGGCATTCTGGTAACGGCTTTCGGCTTGCAGGGTGTCCCAATCGGGCGCGTCGAAACGCGGCATCAGGCGCCGGATGCGCGCCACGGACTCGGGCGCATGGTCGAACTCCAGGCGCGCCAGCAGGTCGTCGGCCAGGTCCGGGCGGTTGCACACCAGCACCATGTCGCAGCCGGCGCGCAGCGCGGCGTTGGCGCGGTCCAGGATGTCGCCCGCGACCGAGGCGCCTTCCATCGTCAGGTCGTCCGAGAACACGACGCCATCGTAGCCCAGTCGCTTGCGCAGGATGTCCTGCACCCAGCGCTTGGAAAAACCGGCGGGATGCTTGTCCACCTTGGGGTAGATGACGTGCGCGGGCATGACGGACGGCAGCACGGCGTCGCCCAGCCATGCATAGGGCGCGGCGTCGTCCTTCAGGATTTCATCGAGCGTGCGCGGATCGACCGGGATCTCGTGGTGCGAGTCGGCGCCCACGTAACCGTGGCCGGGGAAGTGCTTGCCGCAGGACGACATGCCGGCCAGCGCCAGGCCCTGAACCAGGGCGCGCGACAGCATCGTCACCACGCGGGGATCGTGGTGGAAGGCGCGGTTGCCGATCACCTTGCTGACGCTGTAGTCCAGGTCCAGCACCGGGGTGAAGCTCATGTCCACGCCGCAGGCGCGCAGCTCGGCGGCCAGGACGTAACCGGCCTCGGTCGCCAGGCGCATGGCCTGCAGGGGATCGGTGTCCCACAGTTCGCCCAGCGCGCGCATCGGGGGCAAGGGCGTGAAGCCGTCCTCGCGGAAGCGCTGCACGCGGCCGCCTTCGTGATCCACCAGGATCAGCAGCGGCTCCTTGCGGGCCTTGTGGATCTGGCGCGTCAGCGCGGTGAGCTGGGCGCGGTTCTCGAAATTGCGGGCAAAAAGAATGACGCCGCCCACCAGCGGGTGGCGCAGGCGCTTCTTTTCCGCCTTGGTGAGCGAATATCCCGCCACATCGACCATCACGGGGCCGGGGGGCAGGACCGCCTTGGATTTTTTCTTGGCCATGGAGGCTGTCCTTGTAACTGGGTGCGGCAAGCCGGCGGGGATGGCCCCGAGTGCAGGGCTTAGGGCTTGCGCTCGACCACCACATACGCGGCGGCCATGTCGGATTCATCGGTAATGGAAACGTGGGCCGCGCCAAACCGGTCAGCGTACCAGCTCAGCAGTTCGGGTGCGATCACCAGCACGGGGCGGCCGCCCGGCGCGTTCAGCGTCTGCACGCGCCGCCACGTCATCGGCATGCGCATGCCCAGCCCGATCGCCTTGGAAAACGCTTCCTTGGCGGCAAAGCGCGTCGCCAGAAAGCGCAGCCCGCGCACCGGGTCGCGGGCGCGGCGGGCGTGGAATTTCAGGAGTTCCTCGGGGCCGAGGATCTTTTCGGCAAACCGGTCGCCGTGGCGGGCGAGCGCGCGCTCGATGCGGTCGATGCGCAGGAGGTCCATGCCGATGCCGGCAATGGCGCCGGCGGGCGTGGCGGAAGAAGAGTCGGACATCGGCATCGCCTGGCTAGCGGTCAAAACGCGTCATCGGCCCGCGTTCAAAGCCCGCGCAGCGCGTGCAGGCGCGCCTGCACCATCAGCGCCTTCATGTCGCACACGGCCTTTTCCCAGCCGTCGAAGATAGCCTGCGCGACGATGGCGTGGCCGATGTTGAGTTCGGAAATGCCGTCCAGCGCGGCCACCGGCTTGACGTTGCCATAGTGCAGGCCATGGCCGGCGTTCACACGCAACCCGTGGCGCAGCCCTTCGGCCACGGCCACGCGGATGCGTTGCAGTTCCGCTTCGGCGGCTTCGCCCTCGGCTTCGGCGTAGGCGCCGGTGTGCAGTTCGATGACGGGTGCGCCGGCCTTGGCGGCTGCGGCGATCTGGACTGGGTCCGGATCGATGAACAGCGACACGCGGATGCCGGCTTCGGCCAGCAGCGCCACGGCGTCGGATACGGGGCCAAAGGCGCCGGCCACTTCAAGCCCGCCCTCGGTCGTGAGCTCGGTGCGCTTTTCGGGCACCAGGCAGACGTCGCTGGGCTTGACCGCGCAGGCGATCTCCAGCATTTCCGGCGTGACCGCGCATTCCAGGTTCATGCGGGTGCGCAGTTGCGGGCGGATCGCGTAGACGTCGGCGTCCTGGATGTGGCGCCGGTCTTCGCGCAGATGCAGCGTGATCAGGTCGGCGCCAGCATCTTCGGCGCGCAGCGCGGCGGCGATCGGGTCGGGATAAGCCGTATGGCGCTGCTGCCGCAGCGTGGCGACGTGATCAATATTTACACCGAGTTCTATCATTGCACTTTCGTTGTTTCTTCCCAGCCGCCGCCCAGCGCCTTGTACAGCTCCACGCGGTTGATCAGCGCGGCCAGGCCGGTTTGCACGAGCGACAGCTGGGCGTTGAAAAAGTCCACCTGCGCGGTCTGCACCTGCAGGTAGCTGTCGATACCGTTGGTATAACGCAAATTCGACAACTCCAGCGTCCGCGCCGACGAATCCTGCAGCGCGCGCTGGGCGTCGAGCTGCGCCCCGTAGGTGGCCTCGCCCGCCAGCGCGTCCGACACTTCGCGGAACGCCTGCTGGATGGTCTGTTCGTACTGCGTGACGGCGATATTGTCGCGCGCCTTGGCCAGGCTCAGTCCCTCGCGGATGCTGCCGCCGGCAAATAGCGGCGTCGTGATCGACGGCGAGAAGCTCCAGTAGCCCTGCCCGCCCTTGAAGAGGTCGCCCAGCGACGGACTGGCCACGCCCAACAGGCCGGTCAGCGAGATGGTCGGGAAAAACGCCGCGCGCGCCGCGCCGATGTTGGCATTGGCGGACAGCAACTGGTTTTCGGCGGCCGCGATGTCGGGACGACGTTCCAGTAGGTCGGACGGCAGGCCGGACGGCACCGTGGCCAGCAACTGGTCGCGGCCGAACGTGGCCGGCGGGGGCAGCGTGTCGGGCAGCGGCGTGCCCACCACCAGCACCAGCGCGTTCATGGCTTGCGACCGGGCGCGGGCCAGTTGCGCCAGGTCGGCGGAAGCCGTGTCCAGCAGCGACTTGGATTGGTTCAGGTCCAGTTCGGACGCGACGCCGCCATCGAAGCGGCGTTTGACCAGGTCATACGATTCCTGGCGCGAGGCCAGCGTGCGCTGCGTCAATTCCAGCTGGACCTCGGCCGCGCGCAGATTGAAATAAGACTGCGCGACGGATCCGACCAGCGTGATGTGCACGCTTTTTTGTGCCTGTTCCGTCGACAGGTACTGCTGGTACGCGGCTTCGGACAGGTTGCGCAAGCGGCCGAACAGGTCGATCTCGAAGGTCGTCAGACCGATCCCGGCCTGGTACGAACTGCTGATGGAACTGGAATCGGGACCGCCGGCCCGCATGTTGGCCGGCAGATGCTGACGCTGGCCCTGGATGCCGGCGCCGATGCTGGGCCATTGCGCGCCGCGCTGGATGCCGTACTGCGCCCTGGCTTCTTCGACACGCTGGACCGCAACGCGCAGGTCGCGGTTGTTGACCAGCGACAGTTCGATCAACGCCTGCAGGCGCGGGTCGCGGAAAAATTCGCGCCAGCCCAGGTCCGCGGCAGGCGTGCCGGCTTGCGGCATCACGTCGGCGGCGGGCTGCGAGCCCTGCGTGGTGGCGCGCGTATACGCGCCGTACTGCACCTTGGGCTGGTCGGGCCACGCCGGGCTGACCGGCGCGTCGGGACGCTTGTAATCGGGAGCCAGCGAGCAGCCGGCCAACGCCACCGCCACAAAGGCGGACAAGGCGGTCTGTCTGAACATCAGGGCTTTCATTCCTTGCCCTCCTGGCCACCAGTGGGTTGTGCGGGCTGCGGCGTTCCGGGCAAGGACGCCTTTTCGGCCTCCGCCTTCTTGGCAGCCTGTTCTTCCTCGAAGAGACGCTTTTCGGCGCCCAACAGGCGCGGGCGGGTCTTGAAGAGACCCAGCACCACCACGAAGAACGTCGGCACGAAAATCACGGCGAACGGCGTGGCGGCCAGCATGCCGCCCAGCACGCCCAGGCCCACTGCGCGCTGGCTGGCCGCACCGGCGCCGGTGGCCATCGCCAGCGGGATCACGCCCAGGATGAACGCCAGCGACGTCATCAGAATCGGACGGAAACGCAATCGCGCCGCCTCGACCGCGGATTCATAAAGACCCATGCCGCGGGCGTACTGGTCCTTGGCGAACTCCACGATAAGAATGGCGTTCTTGGCCGCCAAGCCGATCACGGTCACCATCCCGACCTGGAAGTACACGTCGTTGGACATGCCCAGCGCGCTGACCAGCGCCACCGCGCCCAGCATGCCCAGCGGCACCACCAGCATGACGGAAATGGGGATGGCCCAGCTTTCGTACAGCGCGGCCAGCACCAGGAACACGACCAGCAGCGACAGGCCCATCAGGATCGGGGCCTGGTTGCCGGCCTGCAATTCCTGGTAGGACAGCCCGGTCCACTCGTAGCCGAAGCCTTGCGGCAACTGGGCGACCAGACGCTGCATTTCTTCCATGGCCTGACCGGTGGAGTAGCCCGGCGCCGAGGCGCCGCCGATACGCATGGACTCGTAGCTGTTGTAGCGCACCACCTGCACCGGCCCCTGAACCCATTCCGCCGACACGAACGTCGACAGCGGCACCATCCCGCCCTGCCCGTTGCGCGCGTTCAGCTTGAGCACGTCGGACAACTGCATGCGGTACGGCGCATCGGCCTGGACCCAGATGTTCTGCATCCGGCCCATGTTGGGGAACTTGCTGAGATACGCCGAGCCGACGGCGGTGGAAATGAGCGAGGCGGCTTCATTGAAGTCCACGCCCAACGCGGCCGCCTTGTCGCGGTCGATGTTCAGCGTGAGCTGCGTGCCCGCCGACAGGCCCGTGATGCGGACCTGCGACAGGATCGGGCTCTTCATGGCCTCGCCCATCAGCTGGGCGGTGGCCGCGGCCAGCGCCTCGGTGCCGGCCGCGCCGCGGTCCTGCAGGCGCAGATCGAAGCCCGTGGCGTTGCCCAGCGACGAAATGGCCGGCGGCACCAGCGTGAACACCTGCGCATCATGGATGCCCATGAGCTGCTTCTCGAAAGCGGTGAACGCAATGGCGCCGGCGGAATCCTGGCGCTCCTTGCGGTCCTTGAAGTCCTTGAGCGTGGTGAACGCAATGGCGGCGTTCAGGCCGTTGCCGTTGAAGCTGTAGCCCTGCACGGCGATGATGTTCTCGACGGCGGGAATGCTCTGGAAGTATTTTTCGACCTGCTCGATGACCTCGACCGTGCGATTGGCGCTGGCGCCGGTGGGCAGCTCGATGTTGCTGACCACATAGCCCTGGTCTTCCTCGGGCAGGAACGACGACGGCAGACGCAGGTACAGCCAGCCCAGCAAGAGGACCAGCACCAGGAACACCAGCATCATCCGGCCGCCCTTGTGCAGGATGCGCGACACCCAGTTCTGGTAGCCGTGGGTGGTGGCGTCGAACTTGCGGTTGAACCAGCCGAAGAAACCCTTCTTGTCCTCGTGGTGGCCCTTGGCCACCGGCTTGAGGATGGTGGCGCACAGCGCCGGCGTGAAGGTCAGCGCCAGCAGTGCCGAGAAGAAGATGGACACGGCCATGGCCACCGAGAACTGACGGTAGATCACGCCCACCGACCCGCTCATGAAGGCCAGCGGCAGGAACACTGTCACCAGCACCAGCGTAATCCCGATGATGGCGCCGCTGATCTGCGGCATGGCCTTCTTGGTGGCCTCTTTGGGCGGCAAGCCCTCGGTCGCCATGATCCGTTCAACGTTTTCGACGACCACGATGGCATCGTCCACCAGAATCCCGATGGCAAGCACCATCGCGAACATGGTCAGCACGTTGATCGAGAATCCAAGCGCCAGCATCACCGCGAACGCCCCTAGCATGGCCACCGGAACGACCAGCGCCGGGATCAGCGTGTAGCGCACGTTCTGCAGGAACAGATACATGACCAGGAACACCAGCACCATGGCTTCAGCCAGGGTGTGCAGCACCTGTTCGATGGACACCTTGACGTAGGGCGCGGTGTCGTACGGCACCGAGTACTGGATGTTGTCCGGGAAGTACTTGGACAGCTCCTGCATCTGGTTGCGCACGCCTTGCGCCGTGGCCAGCGCGTTGGCGTTGGGCGACAGCACAATGGCGAAGGCGGCTGTCGGCTTGCCGTTCAGGCGGGCGCCGAACTGGTAGTTGTCGGCGCCGACCTCGATGCGGGCGACGTCGCGCAGCAGCACCTTGGAGCCGTCGGTATTGGCGCGCAGGACGATCCGGCCGAAGCCGTCGACCGTGCTGAGCTGGCCGTTGGCCGTGACCGTGGCCGTGATGCGCTGCGAATCCGGATTGGGCGGCGCGCCGATGCTGCCGCCGGAGATCAGCACGTTCTGGCCGGCGATGGCGTTATTGACCTCTGACATGCTGAGGTTGAAGCCCACGAGCTTGGCCGGGTCCACCCAGATGCGCATCGCGCGCGGCGCGGCAAAGAGCTGGAACTGACCCACGCCCGGCACCCGGGACACCGGGTTCTTCACGTTGCGGGTGATGTAGTCAGCCAGGGCCGTCTGGTCCAGCGTGCCGTCCGTGGACGACAGCGTCACGATCATCAGAAAGCCGGTGCTGGTCTGCTCATACTGCAGGCCCTGCTGCTGCACGGCGGCGGGCAACTGGGCGATCACGTTGGACACGCGGTTCTGCACGTCCACCTGTGCCAGGTCGGGATTGGTGCCGGGCGCAAACGTGGCGGTGATGGTCGACGTGCCGTAGGAATCGCTGACCGACTCGTAATAGATCAGGCCCTTGGCGCCGTTGAGCTGGTCTTCGATGATGCTGGTGACCGACTCGGCCACTTCCGGGGCGGACGCGCCCGGGTAGGTGGCCGTGATCGTGATGGCGGGCGGCGCCACATCGGGGTACTGCGCGACCGGCATGTTCGGGATGGCCAACACCCCTGCCAGCAGAATGAAAAGGGCGACTACCCAGGCGAAGATTGGTCGATCGATAAAAAATTGCGGCATGTGGGCTGACTCTGAAAGCGATGCTCACCAAAGAGGAACGCGGCGCTTGCTGCGCCGCGTGCCGCTTACGATTTCTGGCCTGCGGCCTTGTCCTGCTGGGCAGGTTCGGCCGGCTTGGCGCCGGGCTGCGGGGCGGATTCGGCGGGCTTGGCGGCGGGGGCTGCCCCGGGGGCTGCGGCACCCTCAGCGGGCTTGGCGCCAGGCTGCGCGGCTGGCGCGCCGCCCTGTGCAGGCGCCCCGCCCTGTTTCCATT
Source organism: Achromobacter sp. ACRQX (assembly GCF_022346505.1). Classification (NCBI taxonomy): domain Bacteria; kingdom Pseudomonadati; phylum Pseudomonadota; class Betaproteobacteria; order Burkholderiales; family Alcaligenaceae; genus Achromobacter; species Achromobacter sp. ACRQX. The sequence continues at coordinate 164,384 of NZ_JAKRML010000006.1, read as the reverse complement.
GGCTGACCTGCACCGGCGCGCCGGGGCGGATCTTTTGGAAGCCCTCGACCACCACCACGTCGCCGGCCTTCAGGCCGCTGGTGATCAACCAGTTGTTCTGGAAGGCGCCACCGGTGGTGACCGGCGACTGCGCGATCTTGTTGTCGCGCACCAGCATCAGGCTCTGCTTGCCATCGGCCGTGCGTTGCAGCGCCTGCTGGGGAACCATCAGGGCAACGTCGTCAAAGCCCTGCTCCAGCCGGACGCGCACATACATGCCGGGCAGCAGGATGCCGTCGGGATTGGGGACTTCGGCCCGCAGGTTCACCTGGCCCGTGCTGGGATCCACGGTGATGCCCGTGAACAGCAGCTTGCCGGGGTGATCGTATTCGGAGCCGTCTTCGAGCACGACGGTGGCGCGGGCCGCGTCCTTGCCCACCTGCTGCAGACGGCCGCTGGCAAAGGCGCGGCGCAGCGCGGCCAGGTCGGCGGTGGACTGCGTGAAGTCGACGTAGATGGGGTCCAGCTGCTGCACCGTGGCCATCTGCGTGGCGGAGGTGGATTCGACCAGCGCGCCTTCGGTGACCAGCGGCTTGCCGATGCGGCCGGTGATCGGCGAGGTGACGTCCGTGTAGCTCAGGTTGATCGCGGCGTTGTCCTGCGCGGCCTTGGCGGCGGCGACGGTGGCGTCGGCCTGGCGGAAGGATGCCACGGCGTTGTCATATTCCTGCTTGCTGACGGCGTTGGCCTTGACCAGCGGGGCATAGCGGTCGGCCAGCAGCTTGGCGCTGAACAGGTTGGCCTGCGCCTGCTTCAACTGCGCAGTTGCCTGATCGTAGGCGGCCTTGTAGGGCGCCGGATCGATCTTGAACAGCAGCTGGTTTTCTTTCACATCGCCGCCCTGCTCGAACGTGATGCGCTGCACGATGCCGGTAACACGGGCGCGGATCTGCGCGTCGCGCACGGCGTCCACGCGGCCGGGCAGTTCAGAGACGATGGGTGCGCGCTGCGGCTGCACGGTGACGACGCTGACCTGGGGCATGCCAGGATTCATCTGGGGCTTTTCACCACAACCCGCCAATATCAGCGCGAGGACGCCACCGGAAACAGCCAGACCCGAAAATCGTTTAGGCGAAAACCGCATTGAAACCCCCGCGTAGCGTAATGAATCGCGTCGTGAAATCGCGTCAGGAACCGCAGCAATCCGAACGTGCCAGGAGGCAGCGATCAAATCATGACCAAGCGTCACCAACGACACGTGAATAGCCCAGTAATGTAACTCAGATATTGGGGAAATCACGTACTTTCGGGCAGTTCGGGGGAACTTTCGGGAGTAATTCCGCAACAATCTTTAGCCGGTGGCGAGCTCCCGCAGATTGCCCAGGAATGCGTAGCCCACGCCATGCACCGTGTGCAGCGGCAGCCGTGCGCCCGCAAGGCGGACCTTGGTGCGAAGCCGGCAGATGGCGACGTTGAGCGACCGCATGTTCATGCCGCCCCGCAAGGATTTCACTTCGCTGCGGGCCAGTTCGCGGCGCGGGTTCTTCAACAGGCACGCAAAGCAGGCGCGCTCGACCTCGGTGAGATCCAGCCGCACGCCGTTGGGCAGTTGCAGCGTCCAGCCCCAATAGAGCAGGCTCCACCAGCCGTCGACGGGTTCGTGCGCCTGGCTGGAAGACCACGGGCCGGAAGCATTAACACCGGCAGCAACGCCAGCCGTCATGCCAGGCGCAACGCTGGCAGAAACGCCAGCGTGAACGGAAGCGATACCGGGATCAGGAAAGGGAGCGTTCAAGGCGGATCTCCACCAGGACGGCCGGTGGCACGCTTTGGGGCGGCCCGTCCCGGAACAAGGTTGCGGTTTGTCCCGGAAGGCTACCCTCACGGCGGGGTTCTGCGCCCGTCGCCGCTCATCTATCAGACCAATCCGACTTTTACGCCGCCGGATGATCCCGCCGCCAGCTACGAATGATGGGTGCCGTTGCGATGAATGTCGTGCGTGACGAAGCAGCTGTCCTGCGTCGGACGGGCCAGGATGCCCGGCTTTTCAAGCGTGCGGCGGATGTCCGTCAATCCCGACTCCCAGTGCTCGCGCATGGCTTCGGTGCCGAACTCGTAGTCCTTGGAGTACCGCTCGCGGTGCTTGGCCTCGTAGATGAGGTTGATGATGTTGGTGGCCGGCGTGTGCGAAAGCTTGCGGATGTCGGCCAGGTCCGGCGCGTCGCGTTCGCTTTCCGGCAGGCGCTCAAGCAGCCGCTGCAGCCCGTGCCGCAGTTTCAGCACGCGCCGCAACTGATCGGTGACCAGACGGGTGCGGCTGGAATACTGGATATCCTTTTGCCGCTCGGCCACCTCTTCGAGCGACGTGGGCAGTTCGCCGCGCGCCGGCCAGAGGTCGACCTGGAACGCGAGCGTGTCACGCATGTTTTCGGTGGTCAGCACTTGCGCCAGCGGCGTGTTGGAGACCACGCCGCCGTCCCAATAGTGCTCGCCGCCGATCTCCACCGACGGGAACCCCGGCGGCAAGGCGCCCGAGGCCATGACGTGCTCGGGCCCCAGCGTGTGATGCAGGGTGTCGAAATACGCGAAGTTGCCCGAGCGCACGTTCACGGCGCCGAAGCTGGCCCGCACCGCGCCGCTGTTGAGCAGCTTGAAATCCACGAACTGGCGCAGGGTGTCGACCAGCGGCGTGGTGTCGTAGAAGCTGGTGGAAGCGGCGCCGCGGCCCCGCACCAGATAGGGCGGCGGAAAGCGCGGCTTAAAGAAACCGGGCTGGCCGGTCAACAGGGCCTGCATTGCCGAGACCTGCCCGTTCATCGCGGGCGAGCCAAAGCCAAACGGCTGGCCCTCGAACATGCGGGTGAAGGCATCACCCCAGGGCAACGAGGCAAAACCGGTAGGCCGGCAGATACTTTCCCAGAAGCCGCGCAGCCGGTCGACCCGCTCGTCTTCCGGGGATCCTGCGATGATGGCGGCGTTGATCGACCCGATGGAAATGCCGGAAATCCAGTTGGGCCGGATGCCGGCTTCGTGCAGGCCCTGGTACACCCCCGCCTGGTAGGAACCGAGCGCGCCGCCACCCTGCAGCACGAGCGCGACGGTATCGTAGGGCGGCGTATCGCCGGTGTCTTCGGCCAGAGCCTTGCGGCGAGCGGTCATGCGGCGTCCTCTATCGCTTGGTCTTGTCCGGCACCTGCGGCGTGCCGACGCCGGCGCGGAACGGGTATTTGGCGAAGACCTCCGCCACCACCTTGTCCACGTTCTCCGCCGAACCCGCGCTGTCGGGATTCTGGACCTCGCCCACGGCGACGCCCTCCCAGACCAGTTGCCGCCGCCGCGCATCCACCAGGTCGACGCTCAGCGTGCCTTCGGTGTATTGGTAGACGTCGTCGCCCCAGCCGTAGCCGGGCCAGCCGCCGTAGAAACCGGCGCGATACCCGTAATACGGGCCCATGGGCGCGAAGCCGGGCGTGACTTCGGTCTGCTGCTGGAGCTTGGCGCCGAAATTCAGAAGCAGGTCGGGATTGGTGGCGCTGTAGGTATAGCCGCGCATTTCCATCTGGCCGCGGGCCGCGCTCTTGAGCCGTTCGGTCAGCAGCGTGTTGTAGCCGGCCTTGTCCGTCCCCAGCGGAGACATGTAGCCGAACGTCTGGTACTGCGCAAAATTTGCCTGGTGGTCGTAATCGCTCTTGACCGTTGGGCCTGAGGCGCAGGCCGCCAGTAATGCCGTCATGGAACCCGCCGTCAGCAATTTCAACGCTTTCATGTCGATCTCTCCGTGAGTTCAAGGCGACCACATAGTGCCGCGAAGCCATCAAAGTTTCAACAGAATCTCATTCGCAACCACCAAAATTCCAGGCAAGATCACGCGATGCCGCGCTTGCCGCCAGATTGGGGGTGCCTGTTCACCGGCGCGTCCGGACTGCCGTGGTCGTGCAGGACGACTTCCACGCCGCGCAGGACCACTTCCCCAACGCCCCGCGCGCCGGGTCCATTACACTTCCGGTCGCTTCCGGCCATCCCTACAGACACGCCCATGCTTGAACTCGACGGCTCCATTTGGTTTCGCTCCGGCGCCCAGACCTGGGGCGGCAAGAACCGCATTGATCTGCTGGCGCAGATCGACGCGACCGGATCGATCACGGCGGCGGCGCGCGCCGTGGGCATGAGCTACAAGGGCGCGTGGGACGCCATCGACGCCATGAACAACCTGGCCGGCGAACCGCTGGTGCTGCGCGCGGCGGGCGGCAAGGGCGGCGGCGGCACGCAGCTGACGGACCGGGCGCGCCGCCTGATCACGACCTTCCGGGCGCTTGAAGTCGAACACCGCAAGTTCATGGACAACCTGACGCGCGCGGGGCTGGATGCCAGCGGCGACATCGACCTGATGAGGCGTTTCATGCTCAAGACCAGCGCACGCAACAAGTTTCTGGGCACCGTCATCGAGATCCGCGAAGGCGCCGTCAACGATGAAGTGGTGCTGCGCATCGCCGGCGGCCACACGGTCACGGCCACCATCACCCGCGAAAGCACCAAAGAGCTGGGCCTTGCGCCCGGCAAGGAAGCCATCGCGCTGGTCAAGGCGTCGTCGGTCATCGTCGGCGCGCCGGGGCCTGGTCTGCGCCTGTCGGCGCGCAACCAGTTGCAGGGGCGCATTACTGATCTGCGCCCGGGCGCCGTCAACAGCGAAATCTTGATTGCCATGGACGGCGGCGCCACGCTGGCGGCCATCGTCACGAACGAGAGCGCCGCAGACCTGGAGCTGGATGTCGGCGCCGAGGCGGTGGCGATCTTCAAGGCGTCCAGCGTGATTCTCGGCGTGCTGGACTGACTTCTGCAGTCAGGGCGGCCTTCACCCAAGTCCGGCCGTCACGTGAATCCGGCCTTCACCATGTTGATTACAGCCCCACGTTCTCGTCGTGGCGCCCCACCCTGCCCTCGCGCACCTCGAACACCTCGTCGGCCAGGGCCTCCACGTCCGCGGGATCGTGCGTGATCAGCAGCATCGGCACATCCAGCTGCCGCTGCAACGCATCCAGTTCCTGCCGCATCTTGCCGCGCAACTGCGAGTCCAGCGCGGAAAACGGTTCGTCCAGCAGCAGGATGTCGGGCTGCAGCATCAGCGCCCGCGCCAGCGCGACGCGCTGCTTCTGCCCGCCCGAAATCTCATTGGGATAGCTGCCGACGATGGCGCCCAGCTCAAAAGCGTCGACCCAGCGCTGCGCCTCGCGCGTCACCTCGCGGCGTGGCGGATTGAGCCAACCGCCGCGCAGGCCGAATGCGATGTTCTGCGCCACGGTCAGATGGGGAAACAGCGCGTAGTCCTGAAACAGATACGCCACGCGGCGCGATCGCGCCGGCAGGTTGATGCCGGACTCGCTGTCGAACAGCACCCGTCCATTGATGACGATGCGCCCGGCGTCGGGGCGCAGCAATCCGGCCACGGCCCGCAAGGTCAGGCTCTTGCCCGCGCCCGAGGGCCCGAACAGCGCGATGCGTTTGGCGGCCGACTTGAACTGCACGTCGAGTTTGAATTTGCGGTCGCCCGACACCATATGCTTGCGCACGGCAAGGTCGATACTCATCGCCCGCCTCCGTTGCGCTGGCCAGCGCCGATGGGCACCAGTTTGCCGGCGGCCAGCAGCACGACGATGCAGGTGATGGATGTGACCAGCACCAGCATGTTGGCGGTGGCGTCATCGCCCGCCTGCACCGCTTCGTAGATGGCGACCGACAGCGTCTGCGTGCGGCCCGGCAGGTTGCCGGCGATCATCAGCGTGGCGCCGAATTCGCCCAGCGCCCGCGCAAACGCCAGCAGCACGCCGGCCGCGATGCCGCGGGCAGCCAGCGGCAAGGTGACACGAAAGAACACGCCCGCCTCGCCCACGCCCAGCACGCGTGCCGCGTTTTCAAGCTGGCCATCCACGTTTTCAAACGCGGCCCGCGCCGACTTGAACACAAGCGGAAAAGCCACCACCGACGCCGCGATCACGGCGCCCTGCCATGTGAAGACCAGCTCGATATTCCAGCGAGCCAGCGTCTCGCCGATGATGCCGCGCCGGCCCAGCAGCACCAGCAGGTAGTAACCCAGCACGGTCGGCGGCAGCACCAGCGGCAGCGTCAGGATGGCGTCCAGCAGGTCGCGGCCGGGCCAGCGCCAGCGCGACAGGCCGTACGCCGCAGCCGTGCCGGCCACGGTCGCCAAAAGCGTCGCCCAACCGGCCACTTTCAGGGAAAGCAGCAGCGGGACCCAGACCGGATCACTCATCAATACCTACGATTCAACAAAGACTCAGGGCTTCTGAAAGCCGAAACGCGACAGTATCGCCTGCCCGGCGGGCGACATGACATAGGCCACGAAGCTTTCGGCCTCCTTGGCCGCGGACTCGCGCGTGGTCAACGCAATGGGATAGGTCACGGGCGTGGTCGACGGCACGCGCACGGCGACATTGACCTTGCCCGGCATGATGGCCGCGTCGGTCGCGAACACGAAGCCCGCATCGACCTCGCCGCGCGCCACGTAGTCCAGGCTTTGGCGCACGTTCTGCGCCAGCACGCTCTTGGCCTGCACGGCGTCCCACAGACCCTCGGCCTGCAGCGCGGCCTGCGTATAGCGGCCGACCGGCACCGAGGCCGGATTGCCGTAAGCAATGCGCTTGACCTCGTCGCGCTCCAGGTCCTTGAGCGATTTGATGCCCGCCTTGCTGTCGGTCGGAACGATCAGCACGATCTGGTTGGCCGCGAAGTCCACGCGGGTGGCAGGCTTGACGGCCTTTTCCTCGACCGCCTTGTCCATCGCCTTCTGGTCGGCGGACGCGAATACATCCGCGGGCGCGCCCTTCACGATCTGCTGCAAGAGCACGTCGGAGGCGCCGAAGTTCAGGACCACCTTGGTGCCGGCATGTTCCTTTTCAAAGCCCTGCGCCACTTCCTTGAAGGCATTGGTCAGGCTGGCGGCGGCCGACACCACGATTTCTCCGGCGCTGGCATTGGCGCTCCAGGCGGCGGCAAGCGCCACGGTCAGCGCCACGAGCGGGCGTTTGTGCAACATGTATTTCTCCTGTGGATGGCGGCGTGTCAGGATCGAAATATATCCAGGTATATAACGGTCGTCAATTTCGCTCGCCACAGGGGTTTATGAAATATCAAGGGAGACGCCGGGCGGCGGAATCAGCCGCGGTCGACAGTGGTGACGTGCACGGACTCGGGCGCCAGCGCGACGCGCAGAAAGTCCAACGCGGTTTCGGGCCGGGCCGCGCCGCACATGAAGATGTCCAGAGCCGCGAAGCAGTGCTCCGGCCAGGAATGGATGCTGATATGGGATTCGCTGAGCAGGATCACGCCGGTTACCCCCGCCCCTTCCCCGAAATGATGGAAATGGGTGCTCAGCACCTGCGCCCCGGCCGCGCGCGCCGCCGCGGTCATGTGCCGTTCCAGCGCCTGCGCGTCGGTCAGGAGGTCTGGCGCCACGCCGCGGAAATCCGCCAGCACGTGCCGGCCGGGTGTCCCGTACACGGTCACTTGTGGGATCCGCCCGAGGACCAGCCCGAGCCGCCCGAAGAGCTGCTGCCCCAACTGCTGCTACTGCTGCCGCCGGAGAGGCGCGTGCCCGGCGCACTGGCGCTGGTGGTGGCCAGCACGACCACCATCGCGTACATGGCATACAACAACTTGCCCTTCATCTATTCGTCCTCGCCTGTCAGCATGTCGGCCAGCATGGCCGGTAGCCAGAGAAACACCATCCCGATCAGAACCGGAATGAAGCGGCCGGCAAAAATATTGTTGAAGTTCAGGAACACCATCGCGATCAGCGCGCCCTTGGCCCATTTGCGATAGCCGCCCCCGCCCTTGGCCGACGCCATCCGCATCGCCTTCTGGCGATTGAGCTCCGGGCGGTCGAACCACTGCGCCAGTTGCGCCGGCGACACCGGCGCCGACGCCGACCAGCCCAGTTCCTTGTCGGCCAGTTCGCGGGTCAGCTTCAACGTGCCGACCTGGTAATCCGTGATCTGCGTGCTGTCGCCGACCTTGACGCGCCAGTTGAACGCGCCCAGCGCCATTTCAACGCGCGAGGTGTAGTCGTACAGCTTCTGGTACACCCGGTTGCGCCAGCGCACGCTGGTGGCGTTGTTGTGGCTGGGCCAGGTGTCGCAGACCTGCACGCGTTCCCAACCCTCGTCGGACTCCACCAGCCAGACGAACCCCTTGGCCGGGTTGAACAGCAGGTATTCCATCCAGCTTGAAGGTTCTTCGGGATCGGGATCGGCGCACTTCATCAGGCCGATCAGCGTGAAGTCGGCGCCTTCCATCTTGGCGACCGAGCCCAGCGGCAGCGTGGCGCGGATCTTCTGCACCTTGCGCGCCTTTTCGATGACCTCGGCGGTGGGGCCCGAGCAGTCGACGGCGGCGGCGCACGACGGGCAAACGACATTCGTGGCCATGGCGGCCACGAAGGAGATCGGCGCGCCGCAGTTCGGGCAGTCCAGCGCCTTGATCTGGCCGCGAAAGCGTCCCGCGGTTTCCTCGACCTGTTCTTTGGTGCGCAACGAGCCCGTCTGCATGGCGGACAGGTCGAACGCCTTGCCGATATAGAGTTCGGGCTGCGGACCGTCCGAGAAATCCAGCGTCAGGAACGCGTCCAGGCTGCGGTAGTCGGCCACCTTGGCCTGCCAGCCGTCGCCCGGCACGAAGGGCAGCTCGCCCTGCGCGCCGCCTGCCTGGCTGGTGCGCACGTCCGCCGCCACGAAGCGCTGGCCGTCCAGTTTCAGTTCGTCGCCGGGCGAGATGCTGTCGAACGCCGGCATCTCCTGCACGGACTTGACCTTGCGCCGCCGCGTGACGGCATACTGGCCCGAGGCGTCCGACAGCCAGCCGTCGGACGCGTCATCGAACCACACGTACCACTCGTTCCAGAAACCCTCGTCAAAGCGCATCTGGATGCGGCCGATGACGTCAAAGCGCTTGCCGTCATAGGTGCCCGTCGCGCCCAGGCACAGCGGCGAATAGTCCTCAAGGACGTCGGCCGCCTCGCCGATGCGCCTGACCGACTCGGCATCCTTGAGCAAGGTACTGCGGCAGGCGCCGCAGACCGCCATGACGGAGGCCGCGGACGTGAACTTGACTGGGGCGCCGCACTGCGGACACAGAACCTGCTGCATGGGGCCTTAGCTGGTGAGTTTCTTCAGCACCTCGGCCTTGGCCGAGTCGTAGTCCGCCGCCGTGATGAGGCCCTTGTCCAGCAGGTCTTTCAATTGCTGCAGGCGCTGCACCGGATCGGCCTGCGCGGGCTGAGCGGCGGGTTGTTGCGGCTGCTGCTGCGGCTGCTGTTGGGCCGGCTGCTGGGGCTGGCCCTGAGAAACGCCCAGTCCCTGCGCCATCGTCTGGCCCAGCGCCGCGCCGGCCGCCAGGCCCGCCCCGATGCCGGCAATGCCGCCTTCGTTCTGCGCGGCCAGCGGAATCGACGACGCCGTCTGATACTGCGTGAACTTGCCCAGGTCGCCGGCCATGCCCATCGAGATCCGGGTGTCCAGCGCCTTCTGCAGCTCTTCAGGCAACGACACGTTCTCGACCGTGAAGTTGTCCAGCTTGACGCCGTAGCGGTCGAACACGGGCGCGAGCTGTTCGGCGATGCTCTGCGACATCAGGCCCTGGTTGCCGGCGATGTCCAGGAACGGCACCTTGGAACTGCCCAGGGCGGTCGTCATGGCGGCCACGACCATATTGCGCAGTTGCGCTTCAAGGTCGTCCACGGTGTACACGTCGCGCGTGCCGCTGATTTCGCGGTAGAACTTGCCGGGATCGGATATCTGGTACGAATACACGCCAAACGCACGCAGGCGCACCATGCCGAATTCGCTGTCGCGCAACGTCACCGGCTGCGCCGTGCCCCAACGCCGGCCCAACTGCAGGCGGGTGCTGAAGAAGATGACGTCCGACTTGAAGGGCGACTCGAACAGCTTGTCCCAGTTCTTCAGGTAGGTCAGGATCGGCAGCGTCTGCGTCGTCAGCTTGTACATGCCGGGGCCGAACACGTCGGCCACCTTGCCTTCGTTGACGAACACCGCCATCTGCGATTCCCGCACGGTCAGGCTGGCGCCGTACTGGATTTCGAAATCCTGCATCGGATGGCGCCAGGCGAGCACGCCGTCGCGATCCTCGTTCCATTGCAGGATGTCGATGAACTGCTTGCGAATGAATGAACCGAGACTCATGGAAAGTCCTCCTGTGTCAGATCGGAGAGTGCGCGCCGCTCAGGTCAGGCAGGCGGCGTTGACGATGCCGGCCGCCAGCGAAATCGCGCCGATCAGGCCGCCCATGGCGATGTTGTTTTCGGCGATGGCGTCGGTCATGCCGCGTATGGCCTTGGACACCACCGCGTAGACGACGATCTGCACGATCATCGCCGCCACGCCCCAGACCACGAACATGACGAAGCTGGCATGGACCGCGATGCTGGAACACAGGGTCAGGCTGAAGCCGACCAGCGCGCCGCCATAGGACAGGGCGGCGGCAATGTTGCCCTCGCGGATGAGGTCGAATTCCTTGTAGTGCGTGATGGCCGTGTAGACCGCCGTAAAAACGCCCAGCATGACAAGCGCCGAGACGATATAGATCAGATAGGTCACCGCCGGATGCATTGCTTCTCCCATTGCCAGCCTCCCAATTGCGCGCAGTATATACGTCGCGTTCGATATACTGCGAACGCATTTTTTGGCTCGGACACTCCCATGCGCGACCGCGTTCTCATTCTCTCGGTATTGATCGTTGCGTCCTGCGGGTTGGGCTACGAGCTCATCAGCAGCGCGCTCGCCAGCTATTTGCTTGGGGATTCGATCCTTCAGTTCTCCTCCGTGATCGGGTGCTATCTCTTCGCGATGGGCATCGGTTCATGGTTGTCAAAATATGTAAGAGACGAAGACGTTCTGAATCGCTTTATCGACGTCGAGCTGCTGGTGGCGTTGTTGGGCGGCGTGTCGGCCGCAGTCCTGTTCCTGGTGTTCGCGTGGCTGTCCGCGCCCTTTCGCGCGGCGCTGTATGTCGGCGTCTTCATCATCGGACTGATGGTCGGCATGGAGATCCCGCTGGTGATGCGGGTCTTCAACCAGCGCAAGGCCGAATTCCGCGAAATCGTCAGCCGCGTGCTGACCTTCGACTACCTGGGCGCGCTGGCCGTGTCGCTGGTGTTCCCATTGCTGCTGGCGCCCAAGCTGGGGCTGCTGCGCACCAGCTTCCTGTTCGGCATCCTGAACGCCAGCGTCGCGCTATGGACCACGTGGCTGTTCCGCGCCGAAGTCACCCGCCCCGGCGAAAAGGCCGTGCGCGCCGGCGTGGTGCTGGGGATTCTGGGCCTGGGGTTCGTCTATTCCGGCAGCATGACCGCCTGGGCCGAAAAAGGCCTGTATGGCGACGACATCATCCACGCCGAGACCACGCAGTATCAGCGCCTGGCCGTGACGCGCTGGCATGACGACCTGCGCCTGTACATCAACGGCAACCTGCAGTTCTCGTCGCGCGACGAGCACCGGTATCACGAATCGCTGGTGCATCCCGGCCTGCAGGTGCTGCCGTGGGCGCGCAACGTGCTGGTGCTGGGCGGCGGTGACGGCCTGGCCGTGCGCGAGATCCTGAAATACAAGCACGTCGAGCACGTCACGCTGGTGGATCTGGATCCGGCCATGACGAATCTGTTTTCGCGTTCGGACCCGCTGGTCGCGCTGAACGCGGGCGCGCTCAAGGACCCGCGCGTCACCGTCATCAATGACGACGCGGGGCGGTGGCTGGAGACACACGCCGAGGTCTACGACTTCATCGTGGTGGACTTTCCCGATCCGTCCAACTTCGGTTTGGGACGGCTGTATTCCGTGCCGGTCTATCACCTCATGGCGCGGCACCTGGCCGAAAACGGCTACATGGTCGTGCAGTCCACCTCGCCCTACTTCGCGCCGCGTTCGTTCTGGAGCGTGGACGCCACCCTGAAGGAAGCCGGCCTGAACACCTGGCCGTATCACACCTACGTGCCGTCGTTCGGCGACTGGGGTTTCATCCTGGCCAGCAAGCGGCGCGACTACGCGCCGCCCGAAAAAATCACCGTGCCCACGCGCTATCTGGACGCCGTCACCGTGCGCGAGCTCTTTCACTTTCCCGCCGACATGCCGGCGCTGGCCATGCCGCCGAACCGCCTGAACGAACAATCGCTCGTGCGCTACTTCGACGAGGACTGGCGCAAGGTCATCCGCTGATGCGGCGCCGCAGCTTCCTGTTGGGCGCTGCCACGGCCGCCGCGGCGGGCTCGGTCGGCTATTGGCGCGCGCGCGTCGTCGAGACGACGCCCGACGTGCACTATCCCGGCATGCAAGCCGGCCACGCGCTGCGCGACAAGGCCGCCCTGCCGCAGCCGTCGGCCACGCGGCAGCATGAAGTTGCAATCCTGGGCGCCGGCGTGGCGGGCCTGTCCTGCGCGTGGAAACTGGCCCGAGAAAGCTTCTCCGATTTTGTCGTGGTGCAGGGCCCCGAATTCGCGGGCAACGCCGCGGCGGGCGTGCGCGATGGGCTGGACTATCCGCTGGGCGCGCACTACCTGCCCTTGCCCTCGCTGGCGTCCGCCCACGTGCGTGAAATGCTGGCCGACTTCGGCATCATCGAGCGCGGCGCGGGCGACGCGCGTCCCTACTACGACGAAGCCGTCCTGGTGCATTCCCCGCAGGAAAGACTGCTGCGCAACGGGCGCTGGGAAGAACACCTGCTGCCGATGACGGACGTGCCGGATGCCGACGCCGCCCAGCACCAGCGCTTTCTGGCCCTGGTCGATCAGCTGCGCACACAGGTCGGCAGCGACGGCCGCAAGGTGTTCTGCATTCCGCTCGACCTGTCGTCGCGCGATCCGGCGTGGCGCGCGCTGGACGCGCTGACGTTCAAGGACTGGCTGGCGCGTGAAGGCTATACCTCGCCCGCGCTGCATTGGTATCTGAACTACTGCTGCCGGGACGACTACGGCGCGGGAATCGAGGTCGTCTCCGCGTGGGCGGGGCTGCATTACTTTGCCAGCCGCGACGGCCATGCCGCCAATGCCGGCGAAGGCGCTGTGCTGACCTGGCCGGGCGGGCTGGCGACGCTGGCCGAACGGATGCGCGCGGCCATCACGCAAAAGCTCGGCCACGCAGACTGGCTGCTGCCGGGCACGGCGGTGCGTATCGAGGAACTAGCCTCCGGCCCGCGCGTCCTGTGCATCGAGGAGTCGGCCGATGGCGCCGCCCGCGCCTATGCCTTGCAAACCCGCCGCACCGTCTGCGCCATGCCGCTCTTCGTCGCGCAGCGCCTGCTGCCGGACATCCGCGCGTACGGCTACGACCCGGCCACGCACGCCGCGCCGCACGCGGCCTGGATGGTGTCGAACTTCGTCATGGACGGCTATCCGCTGGAAGCGCCGGGCGAGCCGCTGTCGTGGGACAACGTCGTCTACGAAGGCCAGGCGCTGGGCTACGTCGTGTCCACCCATCAATTGCTGCGCGTGGCGCGCACGCCGCGCAGCGTGTTCACCGCGTATCACGCGCTGAGCGGCCAGACGCCGCAGGCGGCGCGCGAATGGCTGACGCGCGCCAGCCCGCAAGACCTGCGCGACGTGGCCGCGGTGGATCTGGTGGCGGCGTATGGCAAGGAGTTCTGGCGCAATGCGCGCCAGTTGGAGATCACGGTGCGTGGCCACGCCATGGCTACGCCGGTGTGCGGCTACCTGTCCAATCCGGGCCTGGCTGCCCTGCGTGCCGTGGACGGTCCGGTGCTGTTCGCGCACGCCGACCTGTCGGGGTATTCGGTTTTTGAAGAAGCCTCATGGTGGGGCGTGACGGCAGCAGCGCGTATTCTGGGCGGCCATCGACAAGGATGAGACAAGACATGGGTAAACACGTCATCGTGCTGGGCGCCGGTATCGTCGGCGTCTGCTGCGCGCTGGAACTGCAGCGGCGCGGCATGTCGGTCACGCTTGTGGATCGGCAGGCGCCCGGGATGGAAACGTCGATGGGCAACGCCGGGGTGCTGGCCCGCAGTTCGCTGATGCCGTTCAATCACCCTGGCCTCTGGGGACAACTGCCGCGTCTGTTGAAGAACGACACCGTCCAGTTCCGATACCGCTGGCCGTACCTGGCGTCGAACCTGGGCTGGGCAGCGCGATTCCTTATGAGCGCGCGGCCTTCCGTCTTCCAGGAGACTGCCCGCGCATTGGACGGCCTGATCCGGCTGTCCGCGCCCGAACACCTGAAGCTGCTGGATGAAAGCGGCGCGCGCCACCGGCTGCGCGACACCGGCTGGATCTTCCTGTACCGCACGGCGGCGGCCTGGAACGCGGGCGCATTGGCGCGCCGCACCTTCGCGCAGTACGACGTGCCGACCCGCGAACTGAACCCTGCGGAACTTGCCGAGGTCGAACCCGCCCTGTCGCCGATCTTTCACCGCGCATTGTGGATTCAGGGTTCGTATTCGGTGGATGATCCGCACGAGGTCGTCGCCGCGTACGCCCGCCTGTTCCAGCGCGAGTGCGGCACGTTCAAGCGGATGGACGCCGCCGCCATCCGCCGCGATGGCAATGGTTGGGCGGTGCAAGGGACAAGCGCATCGGAATCGGTGTCGGCCGACCGGCTGGTCGTCGCGCTGGGGCCGTGGTCCAAGGCGTTGCTCAAGACCACCGGCATCAACCTGCCCATGGCGTTCGAACGCGGGTATCACATGCACTACAGCGGCCGCGAGGGCGCGCGCGTCACGCGGCCGGTTTACGACACCGGCGGCGGCTACGTCCTGTCGCCCATGGCGCGCGGGCTGCGCCTGTCGACGGGCGTCGAGCTGAACGCTTGCGAGGCGCCCGCGCGTCCCGAGCAGCTGGATCTGGCGGAACAGCGCGCCCGCGAGGCCTTCCCGCTGGGCGACCGGCTGGACGCCGCCGCCTGGCTGGGCCGCCGCCCCACCCTGCCCGACAGCCGCCCGATGATCGGCGAAGCGCCGCGCCATCCCGGCCTGTGGCTGGCGCTGGGGCACCAGCACATCGGCTTCAGCACCGCGCCGGGCACGGCAAAGGTGCTGGCGGAACTGATGCTGAACGGTGCGGCGGCGTCGCGCCACGCGGCCTTCCGGCCCGGCCGCTTCATCTAGGCAAACGCGGTCCTTGAAGGACCGCGTTGTTGACCGCGCTATTTACCGCGCCTTTTCGTCTTCAGCCCAGCAAAAGCGCATCGTCCGACAGCTTCTCGCCCCGCACCCGCTCGAACATGGCCAGCAGGTCCGGCACGTCCATGCCGCGGCGCTCGTCGCCGGACACGTCCAGCACGACCTGGCCCTGGTGCAGCATGACGGTGCGGTCGCCGACATCCAGCGCCTGGCGCATGCTGTGCGTGACCATCATGGTGGTGAGCTGGTTTTCTGCCACGATGCGCGCCGTCAGTTGCAGCACGAAGTCCGCGGTGCGCGGGTCGAGCGCGGCGGTGTGCTCATCCAGCAGCAGGATGCGCGACGGTTGCAGCGCCGCCATCAGCAGACTGACCGCCTGGCGCTGGCCGCCGGACAAAAGGCCGATGCGGTCGGTCAGGCGGTTTTCCAGGCCCAGACCCAGCGTGGCAAGGCGCTCGCGAAAGCCCGCTTTCATCGAGGCCTTTACGGCGCGGCTATAGCCGCGCGAGGCGCCACGCATCTGCGCCAGCGCCATGTTTTCCTCGATGGTCAGGTCTTCGCAGGTGCCCGCCATGGGGTCCTGGAACACGCGGGCCACGCTGCCGGCGCGCGCCCACACGGGCTTGCGCGTCACGTCCACACCATTGATGTCGATGCGTCCCGAATCGATGGGCAGGTCGCCCGACACGGCATTCAGGAACGTGGACTTGCCCGCGCCGTTGGAACCGATCACGGTGACGAACTGGCCTGACGGGATTTCCAGCGTGAGGCCGCGCAGGGCGCGGGTCTCGATGGGCGTACCCGCGTTGAAGGTGATTTTCAGGTCTTTTGCGGACAACATATCAGCGCCCCTTCTTGCCGACCAGGCGGCGCTTGAGCATGGGGATGACCAGGGCGATCGTGACGAGCACCGCGGTGACGAGATTCAGGTCCTGCGCCTTCAGGCCGATGAAATCGCTGTTGAGCGCCAGGGCGATGAAGAAGCGGTAGACGATGGCGCCGATGATGACGGCCAGCGTGGCCAGCACCAGCTTGCGCGACGGCAGGATGCTTTCGCCGACGATCACCGCGGCCAAGCCGATCACGATGGTGCCGATGCCCATCGAGATGTCGGAGCCGCCTTGCGTCTGCGCGAACAGCGCGCCGGCCAGTGCAACCAGCGCATTCGACAGCGCCATGCCGCCCAGGATCATGCGGCCGGTGTTCACGCCTTGCGCGCGGGCCATGCGGCCGTTGGAACCGGTGGCGCGCACGGCCAGGCCGGTCTGCGTGGCAAAGAACCAGTCCAGCGCCAGCTTGCAGAGGATGACGATGACGATCAGGAGCAGCGGCCGGGCGACGTAGTCGGAAATCCACGCGGGCTGCAGGATCGTGAACACGGTGGGTTCGGTGATCAGCGGCACGTTGGGCTTGCCCATGATGCGCAGGTTGATCGAATACAACGCGATCATCATCAGGATGCTGGCGAGCAGATCCATGATCTTGAGCTTGACGTTCAGCCAGCCCGTGACCAGCCCGGCGGCCGCGCCGGCGATGGTGGCGATGATGGTGGCGGAAAACGGATCGGTGCCCGAGGCGATCAGCGTCGCACAGACCGCGCCGCCCAGCGGAAAGCTGCCGTCCACGGTCAGGTCCGGAAAGCGCAGCAGGCGAAAGGAGATGAACACGCCCAAGGCCACCAGACTGAAGATCAAGCCGATCTCCAGCGCGCCTAACAACGAGAACAATGACATGGGTCAGATCCAATCAAGATAAGAAACGAGCATATTAAAGAAGTGAAACGTACGATTTCTTGCGTTCGCGGGTCAGTTTTACCCGAGCTTTCGCAATGAACGTTTCCCGGCATGGATTTTCTCTCGTTTCCCGCCCGCGTGCCTACGCGCCGGCGCAGCCAGCGAAAGCACGAGACCTGTCAAGGAAGCAACAACGCCGGGCCGCGAGCATCTTGTGAACGCTGCCGCCCTGTGGAACATCGGGTAAGCACACCACGAAAAACGCAAGAAAAACCCCGCGCACGCCGGATAGGCATGGCGGGGCCGATTTCGCGCCGTATTATTTCACGACCACCGCGGCGGACTTGATCAGCGCCTCGGGCAGGGTCACGCCCTGCTTGGCGGCCGCGCCCGGATTCACGTACAGCTCGAGCTTGGAGCTGGTTTCAGACGGAATGGCGCCGGGCTTCTCGCCCTTCAGGATGCGCACGACGACCTTGCCGGTCTGCACGCCCAGATCGCGGTAGTTGATGCCCAGGGCGGCAATGCCGCCGCGCTTGACGCTGTCGGTATCCGACGCGATCAGCGGGATCTTGGCGTCGTTGCCCACCTTGACCAGCGACTCATACGCCGACACGACGTTGTTGTCGGTGTTGGTGTAGATGACGTCGACCTTGCCGATCAGGCTGCGGGCGGCGGATGCCACGTCCACCGAGCGCGGGGCGGCGGCTTCGACCAGGCTCATGCCCGACTTGGGCAGGATTTCCTGGAGTTTCTTGACGACGACGACCGAGTTGGCCTCGCCCGGGTTGTAGACGATGCCGACGCGCTTGGCGTTGGGCAGGATCTTCTTGATGAGTTCAACCTGCTTGTCCAGCGCCAGCAGGTCCGACACGCCGGTCACGTTGGTGCCCGAGGCATCCATGCTGGACACGAGTTGCGCGGCAACCGGATCGGTCACGGCGGAATACACCACCGGCACGTCCTTGGTGGCGGCCACGACGGCCTGCGCCGACGGCGTGGCGATCGCGACGATGGCGTCCGGGCGGTCGCCGACGAACTTGCGGGCGATCTGCGCGGCCGTGCCGTTGTTGCCTTGCGCGCTTTGATACTGCCACTTCAGGTTCTTGCCCGGCTCGTAGCCGGCTTGCTTGAGGGCGTCTTGCACCCCGTCACGCACGGCGTCCAGCGCCGGATGCTCGACGATGGCGGTCACCGCGACGGACTTTTGCTGCGCGGCGACCGGTGCGGCGATGGCCATCGCCAGCGCCATCGCGCCAACCGTCAGAAAATGTTTTTTTCCGATCAGCATATGTTTGCTCCTTGAACCCTGGGTGTTGCTTGTTGAATTTGCCGGTTTCTTCATGGCGGGCGCGGGTTTTTGATCCGTTTGTCCTGCCACAAAGCCGTATAGTCTAACGTGCCGTCCACCAAATGGACTTGGGGGGAATCCCTGTAATGGTGCATCCATACAGGCGCGCCCCGACCCGAGGCAGCGGCGTGAATATACTGACATCCGCCGGGCAAACGCCGTTCATCCCGTTCCGCGTGCCCGCCGACGGCATCCCGAGGCCAATATGATCAAACGCGCACTGGGCCGATCCGGCCTGCAGATTCCCCCGCTCACTTTCGGCGGCAACGTCTTCGGCTGGACCGTCGACGAGGCCGGCACCTTTTCTTTGCTGGATGCGCTGGTGGACGCCGGCCTGAATTTCATCGACACGGCCGACATGTACTCGCGCTGGGTTCCCGGCAACCAGGGTGGCGAATCCGAAACCCTGATCGGCAAGTGGCTCAAGCGATCGGGCAAGCGCGACCAGGTGCTGATCGCGACCAAGGTCGGCATGGAGATGGGTCCAAGCCAGAAAGGCCTGTCGCCCGCCTACATCCGGCGCTCCTTGGACGCATCGCTGGCGCGCCTGCAGACGGACTACGTGGACCTGTACCAATCGCACCAGGACGACCCGGACACGCCGCTGACCGACACGCTGGCCGAATACGCCAAGCACATCGAAGCCGGCAAGGTGCGCGCGATCGGCGCGTCCAACTACACGGCGGTGCGGCTGTCGGAAGCCCTGATCGCCAGCGAGCGGCACAGCCTGCCGCGCTACGAAAGCATCCAGCCCGAGTACAACCTGTATACCCGCGAGCCCTTCGAATCCGGCCTGCAAAGCCTGGTGAAGACCCAGCAGATGGGCACGATCAATTACTTCGCGCTGGCAAGCGGGTTTCTCAGCGGCAAGTACCGCGGTCCCGAAGATGCAGGCAAGAGCGCGCGCGGCAAGAAGATCGTGGACACGTATCTGAATGATCGTGGCTACCGCATCCTGAAGGCGCTGGACGAGGTGGCCGAGGACGCCGGCTGCACGCCCGCACAGGCCGCGCTGGCCTGGCAGATCGCGCAGCCGGGCATTACGTCGCCCATCGTCAGCGCCACCTCGCTCGCCCAGCTGGACGAACTGGTCAAGGCCGCCAGCCTGACGCTGACGCGCGACCAGCTGGCCCGGCTGAGCCAGGCCAGCGATTGGCGCTGAGGTTGCTTAGTCCAGCCGCTTAGTTCAGCCGCTTAGTCCAACGTCACGCCGGAGTCCTTGACGACCTTGGCCCAGCGCTGGACTTCGCTGTCGACGAACTTGCCGAACTCGGCGCCGGTCAGCGTGGGCACGCCCGTGCCGTTGCCCGCCCAGGTCTCCTTCAGCTTGGGCGTGTTGAGCGCCTTCGTGATCTCGGCGGCCATTCTTTCCGTGGCTTCCTTCGGCGTGCCCGCGGGCGCCCAGATCGCATACCAGGTCGACACCACGTAGTTCGGCACGCCGGCTTCGGCAGCCGTGGGCACGTCGGGCAGCGACTGCGAACGCTCCGTGGCGGCCACCGCCAGCGGCTTGATCGCGCCAGCGCGGATGTGGCCGGCCGACGAGCCCAGGCCGTCAAACGCCAGATCCACCTGACCGCCAATCAGCGCCGACAGCATGGGACCCGCGCCCTGATACGGCACGTCCACCAGCTTGACCCCCGTCTGCATCGCGAACAGCTCGCCGGCCAGGTGGTGCGTGCTGCCCTTGCCTGCCGTGCCGAAGTTGATTTCGCCGGGGCGTTTCTTTGCGTAATCGATGAACTCCTGCAAGGTCTTTACCGGCAGCTTGCTTGCGTTGATGACGACGACCTGCGGCGGCTGCGCCACCAGGGCGACCGGCACGAAATCCTTCTGAATGTTGTAGCTCAGGCTCTTGTACAGGGAAGGCGCCAGCGCATGGTGCGCGCCGCCCATGAAGAACGTGTAGCCGTCGGGCTTGGCCTTGGCCGCCACGCCGGCGCCCACGGTGCCGCCCGCGCCGCCCTTGTTGTCGATGACCACCGTCTGGCCAAGCTGCGTGGTGAGCTGCGCGGCCAGCGGACGGGCGAACGTGTCCGTGCCGCCGCCGGCGGGAAACGGAACGATCAGCGTGATGGGGCGTTCGGGCCATTGCGCGGCGGCAACGCCGCCGAAACCCAGGGCTGCCACGGCGAACACGGCCGCGGCGGTGGTGCGATAAGTCATTTTGTCTCCTCTTGCTGCATCGGGGTACGGCGCCTGTTTTCTGGCGTCTCGTCGCTGAGATATTTTTTTCTTCTGAATGCGGCGGGCAGGTCTTATCGGGGCATTGGATGGGGATGCTTCTCCTTAGCTGCGGTAAATGAACGCGGTGAAAGAATGCGGTGGTAAAAAAGCCGGCCCCGCGGGGACCGGCTTCGGTATGGACTACAGCGCCTTGTAGGTGTCGCGCAGCACGTTCTTCTGAACCTTGCCCATCGTATTGCGCGGCAGTTGGTCGATGATATGAACGCGCTTGGGCACCTTGAAGTTGGCGATGCGGCTCTTCAACTCCGCCTGCATGGCCGAGGCGTCCAGCGTCGCGCCGTCCTTGGGCACCACCACCGCCACGACGGCCTCGCCGAAGTCCGGATGCGGCACGCCGATCACCGCCGACTCCGACACGCCCGGCATGTCGTCGATGAGCGTCTCGATCTCCTTGGGGTACACGTTGTAGCCGCCGGAGATGATCAGGTCCTTGCTGCGGCCGACGATCGACAGATAGTCGTCGGGCGCCGTGCGGCCGGCGGACTCGCCGCCCCAGCGGCCCACGTCGCCGGTCTTGAACCAGCCGTCGTCGGTGAATTCTTCGCGCGTCTTTTCCGGCATGCGCCAGTAGCCCGAGAACACGTTGGGACCGCGCACCTGCACGTTGCCGATCTCGCCGGGTGCGAGCGGCTTGCCGGCGTCGTCGACCACCCGGACATCCACGCCCGGCAAGGCCCGGCCGACGGTGCCCGCCAGGCGCTCGCCCAGCGCGGCGTCGTACGGGTTGGAGGTCAGCATGACGGTTTCGCTCATGCCGTAGCGCTCAAGAATGGGATGGCCGCTGCGTTCCTTGAAGTCGGAGAACGTTTCGGCCAGCAGGGGCGCGGAGCCCGAGATGAACAGGCGCATGTTGGCGCAGACGTCCCGATTGAAGCGCGGATCGGCCAGCAGACGCACATAGTAGGTCGGCACGCCCATCATCACGGTGCTTTGCGGCAGATAGTGCAGCGCCTGGTCGGCATCCAGCTTGGGCAGCCAGATCATCCGGGCGCCCGCCAGCAGCGCGCCGTGCGACGCGACGAACAGGCCGTGCACGTGGAAGATCGGCAGCATGTGCAGCAGCACGTCGTCCTCGCGCCAGCCCCAGTATTCATGCAGGGTGCGCGCGTTGGCCGCCAGATTGCCGTGCGAGAGCATCGCGCCCTTGCTGCGGCCCGTGGTGCCCGACGTGTACAGGATGGCGGCCAGGTCGTCCGGCTTGCTTTCAACGGTCTTGAACGTCTGCGACAGGCCGCCGGCCGCGTCCAGCAGCGTGCCGGTGCGGTCCTCGTCCAGCGTGTAGACGTGCGGGCAGTTGGCCTTGTCGGCGGCGCGCTTGACCCAGTCCAGGTTCTTGCTGGCGCAGACCACGACGGACGGCTCGGCGTTGCCCAGGAAGTATTCGATTTCGGATTCGCGGTACGCGGTGTTCAGCGGCAGGTACACGAGGCCGGCGCGCAGCGTGGCCAGGTACAGCAGCAGCGCCTCGGGCGACTTTTCGACCTGCACGGCGACGCGCGCGCCGTCGGGCAGGTTCAGCGATTGCAGCAGGTTCGCCAGGCACGCGGTCGCGCGGTCGATGTCGTCCCAGGTGTATTGGAGGTCGGGCGTTTCCAGCGCGACTTTGCTGCGGTCTTTGGGAAAGCCGCCTTGCAGGACAGCGTATAGGTTGGCGTTGCTCACCTGTCTAGTCTCCGGTAAAGGAAGGGTCTTCGCCGGCCAGGAAGGCGCGCACGCCCTCGCTGTGGTCCCGGCTTTCGGCATAGGAGAAATAATCGCGATACTCGTCCTCGGTCAAGGCGGCGCCGGTGGCGAGCCTGGCGGACAAGCGTTTGTTGATGCGGGCGGCCAGCGGCGCGCCCTGGGCGATGCGGTCGGCGCTGCGGCGGGCGGACGTGGCCACGTCGCCGTCGTCGACGATGCGGGTCAAGAGACCCAGGTCTTTGGCTTCGGCGGCGCCGAACACCCGGCCTTCCAGCAGAATGGCCAGCGTTGCGGCCCTGCCCGCCAGCGCCAGCAGGCCGCGCATTTCGTCCGGGGCCATCGGAAAACCCAGGCGATTGATCGGCACGCCGAAGCGGGCCGACGCGCCGGCGATGCGCAGGTCGCACTGGCACGCGATTTCCAGCCCGCCGCCGACGCACACGCCGTCGATCTGGGCGATGACCGGTTGCGGGCATTCGGCCACGGTGCGCAGGGCGGGCGCCAGGATCTCGCGGTGATAGCGCTGCACACCGGCCATGTCGGCGCGTTCGGCGGGGAACTCGCGGATGTCGGCGCCGGCGGCGAAGTTGCCGCCCTCGCCGCGCACGATCACGCAGCGCACGGCGTCATCTTTCGCGATTCGCGTGAACACATCGCGCAGTTCGCGCCACATGCCCACCGTGATCGCGTTCAGACGCCCCGGGTGCGACAGCGTCACCCAGGCCAGATGCCCGTCGCGATCGAGCCGCACACTGCCTTGGCCTTGGCTCTGGCCTGCCACGTTCTCCGTCATGTCCCCTGCCCTTGTTGTGATTGTCAGGAACCCGCCGCCGTGTGTCCGGCGGTCAGGCCACGCGCCCCACACCGCGGCTGATCTGCGGCTTGCCCTCGTTCAGGCGCTGAAGGTTGGTGTCCAGTTCGTCCAGGTCATACAGGTAATTGACCATCATGGCGCACGACTGCTTGAGCCCCTTGGGCGAGGTGTCGGCCGCCCAGTTCAGGCGCTCGATCCGCGCGCCGTTGCCCAGATGGAAACGCGCCACGGGATCGACCGGCAGACCGTTCTTCATCGACTGCAGATAGCAGGCCGCCAGCCGGAAGCCGGCGCGCTTGACCACGTCGGGCGCCTTGCCCTGCGCGGCCTTCGCCAGACGCGCGACCCAGCGCTGCCCGTCCGGCACGCCTTCACGCTGGCGGTCCTTGGCACGCGTCTTGTCTTCGCGCACGATCGCCTCGACGGCCTGCGCGTCCTGCTTGCCCAGCCAATCGGTAAAGCCCGGAATCGGCGACAAGGTGGCAAAGGCCTTCAGCTTGGGCAGTTCTTCCAGCAGCTGCTCGACCACGCGCTTGAGCAGGAAGTTGCCGAAGCTGATGCCCTTGAGGCCCGGTTGCGTGTTCGAGATGGAGTAGAAGATCGCCCAGCGCGCCTTGTCCAGGTCCTGCGGCGGCAGCGTGCTGTCCAGCAGCACCTGCACGTTGTCGGCCATCTGGCTGGCAAAGGCCACTTCCACGAAGATCAGCGGCACGCCGGGCATCTGCGGATGAAAGTACGCATAGCAGCGGCGGTCGGGCGCCACGCGGTGGCGCAGGTCGTCCCAGGACTTGATCTCGTGGACGGCCTCGTAAAGGATCAGCTTTTCCAGCAGCGACGCGGGCGAATCCCAGGTCAGCGGACGCAGTTCCAGCAGGCCCACGTCGAACCAGGCCGACAAGAGGCCTTCCAGCTCCTTGTCCAGCGACTGGATGCCCGCCACCTGCTTGCGCCAGCGCAGCATGTCCGCGCGCAGTTCCACCAGAAAGCGCAGGCCCTGGGGCTGCGCGTTGAACCGCTTGAAGAGGCGCACCCCCTCGCCGCCATCGCCCGCATACGTGGCGCGGATCTGCGCCAGCGCGGCCAGCATCAGGCGGCGATCCTTGCCGTCGGCCGCGGCGTATTGCTCGCACCAGCGGCGCGCCAGCTTGTTGGCGGCCACGTCGGTCAGGCGCGCCTCGAACAGGCGGCGGACTTCGGATTCGCTGGGCAGGCGCCCGCGCTCCCACAGCCGGCCCAGCCGCGTGATCAGGCTGGCGCTTTCGGCCGCGGCGGCGGCATCGACCAGATCGGCCTCGGGCTCAGGCGTGCGTGCGCCGCGCGCGGGCGCGAGATTGGCGGGTGCGGACATGGGCGGGCTCCTCGATGACGATGGGATCGGACGGCGCCGCGTCGGCGGCGTCTTCGTTGCTAAGGACGCGCAGCGCTTCAAGCTGGCGCATCAGATGGGTGTGCGCCAGCGCCTGCGCGGCGTCGGAATCATGGGCCTTCAGGGCCTCGAAGATGGCAAGGTGTTCGGCGCAGGACTGCTCGATGCGGCCGGGCCGCGACAGGCTGCGATGGCGCGACAGGCTCAGCACCTTGCGCAGGTTGCCCACCATGTCGGACAGCCATTGGTTGCCGGCCAGCGCCTGGACGGCTTCATGAATGAGGTAATTGGTCTTGTAGTAGGCGTCGATGCGGCCCGCCTTCGCATGGCCGGCCAGCGCGGCGTGCAGCGGTTCCAGTTCGGCCAGCTGCGCGTCGGTGGCCTTGCGCGCGGCCTCGAAGGCGCAGCGCCCTTCCAGCATCGCCATCAGCGGGAAGATGTCTTCCAGATCCTGGGCGGACAGTTCGTTAACGAAGCAGCCGCGGCGGGGTTCCAGCCGGACCAGCCCTTCGGTGGCCAGCACTTTCAACGCTTCGCGCAGCGGCGTGCGCGAAATGCCCATTTCGCCGGCCAAGCGGAGTTCATCGATCCATTCGCCGTTACGCAGCGACCGCGCATGGATCATGCCGCGCAGGCGGTCCGCGACTTCCAGATACAGGGCTTGCCGGACGATAGGTAGGGTCATGGGCAGACGGCGGGGAAATGCCGTAATTCATAATTATGAATAAGCCGATGATAGACCCGGGGCTGGAGAAAGGTAAAGCCGGGGCGGATTGGGAGCTTCCCTAATAAGAAGGGGCTGCGACGTCGGACGGCATAGTTATGGACACGGACCACGATCCCGAAAGCTGGTCGGAAATAGGACTGAATTACGACTAAACTTAGTCCGATCAAGCCTATGATTTGGGAGTCCTACCCATGAAATACTCCACTCAAGTGAAGCCGATCTCATACCTTAAGAGTCACGCCGCCGAGATCGTGACCACGCTGACCGAAACCCGCGAACCCATGCTGATCACCCAGAACGGAGAGGCCAAACTCGTCGTCATGGACGTACGAAGCTTCGAGGAGCAGGAGCAAGCCATGGCCCTGCTTCAACTGCTTGCGGGCGGCCGCAAAGACATCGAAGAAGGACGCGTCATCCCGGCGGCGGATGTATTCGCGCAGATTGAAGCGATGGATCGGGACGATTCCGAATGAGTCGAACGGTGGTCCTTTTGCAGACAGCCGCAGATGATCTCCAGGAGATACGCCGCTACATCAGAAAGAACTTCTCGCAGCAGGTCTGGCTCGATTCATACGCCCGGATCAACAAAGCCATTCTGAATCTCGAACAATTCCCCTACGCGGGGCACCCCCTCCCGGAGCTGCCTGCCACCCACTTCATGCAAATAGTCGCGGTCAAAAATCGGGTCATTTATGAAGTTGTTGCAGACAAGGTATATATCCACCTCATCTGCGATAGCCGGCAGGACTTCAAGATCAAACTCGCCCGCCGGCCGCTCAGGACGCTGCGCTTCTGAATCGCTTCAAAAATGCAGTACCCCGTCTACTGCATGCCGCGTCAACGAGCGCGCCCAGCGGCGAGCAGGCAGCCCGTACTTCCCTTCCACGATCTCCGCGCGCGCCAGCAATTCAGCCGGGGTAATCGCCAGGCCGGGGCCGGAAAACGCCAGAACGATCTGGTTGCCGGCCTCGACTTCGGGCAGCAGCACGATGCGGTCGTCGAACGCCTTGGACAGGTTGTCGATGTTCTTGCCAAAGCTTTCGTGCCGGCCGAACAGGTTCACGGCCAGGATGCCGACCTCGCCCAGCACGCGGCGGCAGTCGCGGTAGAACTTCACGCTGTCGCGTACCGGGCCCTCGGCGGCCGCGTCGTACAGGTCCACCATCAGCACCGGGCAGCGTCCGGCGTTCAGCGGATCGGCCACCCACGCGCCGGCGTCGGCGTGCTCGACCTGCAAGCGGTTCGCGCCGGGCAGGCGGAAGAACATATGGCAGGCGGCGGTGACGCGCGGATTCCATTCCACGGCCAGCAGCGGGCCGCGCGTGTGCTTGGCGCAGAAGCGCGCCAGCGACCCGGCGCCCAGGCCCAGCATGCCGATGGCCTCTTCCTTCGGCGGCTCCAGGAACAGCAGCCAGGCCATCATCTGCGCGGTGTATTCCAGCACCAGATCGGCGGGGCTCTTGATGTTCATCGCGCCCTGCACCCATTCGGTGTTGAAGTGCAGATAGCGGACGCCGTCGGCTTCGGAAAGCGTCGGCTGGTCGAGTTCGGAGGGGAAGTTGGATTTGTACATGGGCGCGATTGTAGGCCGGCCGTCCCGTCCCCGGCCGCCGATTACGCCGCCGCTTCCCAGATGCGCTCGAGCAGGTCCGGGCCGGACACTTCAGCCTCCAGGCTGGCCGACAGCCGCAGGACGCGCTTCAGGTACAGATGCGCATCGCACTCCCAGGTCACGCCCAGCGCTCCATGCGTCTGGATCGCGTTCTGGGTGGCGCGGCGGCTGGATTCAACGGCCAGCAGCGGCGCGAACAGGCAATCGGTTGCCGCCGACGCCGCGCGGTCATCGAGGGCCGTTGCCGCCGCCCAGCCCGCGAGTCGTGCATCGTCCATCGCCATCCAGTCCTCGGCCAGCCGATGCTTGATCGCCTGATTGGCGCCGATCGCGCGGCCGAACTGCTGGCGCTCGCGGGCGTACGACGCGGCCATGTCCATCGCCGCCGAAGCCGCCCCCAGCATTTCCGCCGACCGCAGCAAGCGCAGACGCGTGCGAAGCAGATGCCACGTGCCCGGCTTGACCTGGACATCGGTGCTTTCCAGGACCGCGGGATCCGCCGCGACCCCGACCGGCATGGTCGGATCCAATCCCGCCACGCCCGCCACAGGTAACAGCAGATCCAGACGCACGGACGCCGGACCAGCCTCGCGCACGGCAAGCGCGCGCACGCCCTCGCCGGCGCCTTCGATGAAGGCCGACCCGTCAGGGCGCAGTGCCGCATCGGCGTACCAGGTATCGCCGGCCATCATGTCGCCGGCCCATTGCGCGATAGCCCCACCCGCCTCGCACAGCGTCGGCAGCATCACCATGTTGGACACGAGCGGCAGGCTCAGCAGATGGCGCCCCGCTTCCTCGGCGACGATCCAGGCCTCGCGCATGCCCAAGCCGAGTCCGCCTTGTGCCTCGGGCGCCAGCAAGGCGGGCCAGCCCTGATCGGCCAGATCGCGCCACAGCGCCTGGCGGGCCGGCGCATCTTGATGACAAGCGCCGCGCGCCATGGCCACCGGATGGCGCTGCGACAGGAAACGGTGCGCGGCGTCGCGCAGCATGCGCTGGTCTTCACTCAGATGCAGATTCATTTACGGTCAGCCCTTAGGCAGGCCGAGCATCTGCTCGGCGATGATGTTGCGCTGGATCTCGGACGTGCCCGCCAGGATGGTTTCGGCCCGCGACCATAGATAGGCGTGCGTCAGCGACGCCGCGCGGGTGTCAGCTGCGTCCACGCCCAGGCAGGCGTCCTCGCCCAGCAATTGCATGGACAGTTCGATCAGGCGCTGGTGCGCCTCGCTCCAGTGGATCTTGGTGGACGATCCTTCCGGTCCGGGCGGATCGCCCCGCATCGCGGCGGCCAGCGCGCGCTGCGATTTCAGCGCCAGCACGTGGCTGTCGGCCGCCAGCCGCGCCCAGCGATGCCGCACCGATGCCGATGCCGACGACGCCGGCACGCGGCCCTGCTTGTCCGCCTGCAGCGCCAGCGCGCGCACCTGACGCAGCTCCTGCGAAAAACGCACGAGTCGCGGGATGAAATACGTGCCGCGCTCGAAGCTTGCGGCCGCCATCGCGATGCGCCAGCCCTGGTTCAATCCGCCCAGCAGCGCGTCCTGCGGAACGAACACGTCCTCGAAAAAGACCTCGCAGAACTCGGCTTCGCCCGTGAGCTGGCGGATGGGTTCGACCCGCACGCCGGGACTGCGCATATCCACGAGCAGGAAGCTCAGGCCTTTGTGCCTGGACGCGTCCGGATCGGTGCGCGCCAGCACGAAGCACCACTGCGCCCGGTCCGCAAACGAGGTCCAGATCTTGTGACCGTTCACGCGGAAGCCGCCCGGCGCCGGTTCCGCCCGCGTACGCACGGCGGCCAGGTCGGACCCGGCGCCCGGCTCTGAATATCCCTGGCACCACACCTCGCGGTTCGACAGGATGCCGGGCAGAAACCGTTGCTTTTGCGCCTCGGACCCGAAATGCAGCAGGGTAGGCGCCAGGATGCCGTGGCCGATCAGGTTCACGCCCAGCGGCGCGCCGCAACGCGCGTGCTCTTCATGGAAGACCGCCTGGCGCGACAGCGGCAGCGCCTTGCCGCCGTATGCCGCCGGCCAACCCAGCCCGGACCAGCCGTTTGCGCACAGCGTGTCTTCCCAGGCGCGCCGGTAGTCCAGATTGCGCGGGTCGGCCCCGCCGGGCCAGGACCGCGCAAACGCTGCGTAGGCCGTGTCGAGCCAGCCCCGAAGCGTCTGCCGGAACGCCTCGTCGTCCAGCGCCGCGCTGTCGGGCACGGCGGTTTGCTGCATCGTCATGCCTCACTCCAGCCGGATGTTCGAGTCGCGCGCCACCTTGGCCCAGGTCGCCACGTCTTTCTGGATGAACGCGCCGAAGGCTTTGGGATCACTGCCGATGATGTCCAGCCCCAGCCCCTCGAACTGCTTCTTCACGTCGGGCTGCTGCAGGATCTGCGCCAGGTTCTGGTAGAGCTTGTCGATCACGGGCTGCGGCGTGCGCGCGGGCGCGACCAGACCCAGCCACGGCATGGCCGAATAGCCCGGCAGGCCGGACGCATCCACCGTGGGCAACTCGGGCAATGACGCCGAAGGCTTGGCCGTCGTGACCGCCAGCGCGCGCAGCTTGCCGTCCTTGACGAAGGGGCCCGACGAGGCCCACGCATCGAACATCACCTGCAGACGCCCCGCAACCAGGTCGTTGAGCGCGGGCGCGCTGCCCTTGTAGGGAATGTGCGCCATCTGCACGCCGGCCATGCTGTTGAAGAGTTCGGCCTCCAGGTGGGTTGAACTGCCCGTGCCGACGGAGCCGTAGCTCACCTTGCCCGGATTGGCCTTCAGGTAGGCGATCAGCTCGCCGACATTCTTGGCCGGCACCGACGGGTGGACACCCAGCACGTGAACCACCGACGCGACTTGCGTGATCGGGGCGAAGTCCTTGACCGGGTCGTAGTTGACCTTGGTGTAGATGCTGGGCGCGATGCCCAGCGACGACGCGGCCATCAGCAGCGTGTAGCCGTCGGGCTCGGCGCGGGACACGTAATCGGACGCGATCATGGTGCCGCCGCCCGGCTTGTTTTCCACGATCACCGGCTGGCCTAGCTTTCCGCTCAACTTTTCGGCCAGCAGACGGCTCATGATGTCGGTCGCGCCGCCGGGCGAGAACGGCACCACGATACGCACGGGGCGCGCGGGGTAGTTGTCCTGGGCTTGCGCGACGCTCGTGGCGCCGATGCAGGCCAGTGCGACGCCGGCCAATATTGTCTTGATCATGCTTGTCTCCTCCTGAGGAATGCGCAGACGCGCTACGGGGTTGCGGGCAGGATCAGCGCGTCCAGCACCGCAACGCCCTGTCCCGCCTCTTTGATCAGCAAGGGATTCACTTCTATTTGCGCCACATGCGCGGGCGCGGCAAGCAAGGCGTTGCCCACGGCCACGATGCTCCTGCACGCCGCCGCCAGATCGCCCCGGGGCTTGCCCCGGAAACCGTCCAGCAGCGCAAACGCCTTGAGCTCCTGCAACATCTGCAAGGCGATGTCCGCGTCCACCGGCAGGAGCCGGTGACTGGTGTCCTGGTAGATCTCGGTCAGCACCCCGCCCAGGCCCACCGTCAGCACGGGGCCGAAGACCGGATCGCGCGTGGCGCCAACGATGATCTCCGCCACACCGCGCTCCATCTTCTGGACCATGACGCCGTCGATACGCGCATTGGGCTGCGCGCGCGCCACCGCCTGCGTCACGGTGGCATGGGCCACGCGCACCGCCTCGTCGTCCGCAAGGTTCAGCGCGACGCCGCCCGCTTCCGTCTTGTGCGCGATGTCGGGGCTCAGGATCTTCAGGGCGACGGGATAGCCTGCAATGCGCGCATCGCGCACGGCCTCGTCCGCATTGCGCGCCACCGCGGTGGCAGCCTGGGGCAGACCGAACGCGGCCGCGAAGGCGCGAGCGTCCGCTTCGTTGCATGGCAGAGCCGGCGCGCTGGCCATCTCCAATGCGGGCGCCGCCGCCTGCCGCCGGGCCGTGCGCGCGTCACACCACAGCAAATATGGCGCCAGCGCCGCGACGGCCAGACCCAGATCCTCGAACACCGCGACTTCCGCCTCGCGCAGCGCGGCACGGCTTTGCGCGAGGCCCGTATCGATGGCGACGAACAACCGCGGGTGCTCCCGGGACGCTTCGGCCAACGCGTCGGCCATGCGGTCCAGCATGTACCCGGGCGCATACACGACCACGGCATCGATGGCGTCCGACGTGCCCAACGCCTGCAGCACGGTGCGCACAAAGGCGGGATCGTTGACCACGTTGCCGGTCACGTCCACCGGATTGCCCACCATGCCGTAATCCGGAATGCCGCCGCGCAGCACCTCCTGCAGATCCGGCGGCAGGTCTGGCAGCTCCAGCCCCGCACCGATGAACTTGTCGGCCAGGATGGCCCCCAGCGCCCCCGACATCGTCAGCACCGCCACGCGCTTGCCGGCCGTGCGGTGGCGCAGCGTCGCCAGACTGGCCAGATGCGCCATCTGCGCGAAGTCCGTGGCCTCGATGACGTTCAACTGGCGAAAGGCAGCCGCATACACGCGGCGGTCGCCGGCCAGCGCCGACGTGTGCGACTGCACGGCCTGCGCGCCCTTGTCGGTGGCGCCTGCCTTCAGGGCAATCAGCAGCTTGCCCTGGCGTTCCAGCTCGCGGCACGCGCGCACGAAGCGGCCGCCATCGCGCAACTGTTCGATGTAGCCGAGCACGATTTCCGTCTGCGGGTCCGCCGCCAGATATTCCAGGTACTGCGAAAAATCCAGGCAGGCCTCGTTGCCGGTGTTGATGAAGTGCGAGAACGGCAGCCCCAGCCTGCGCGCGATCGCGTACACCGCCGCGCACACGTTGCCGCTTTGGGTCAGCAGGCTGACCGAGCCCGGCCCCTCCTGCGCCGGCGCGGTCTTGAAGACCGACGCGAAGGCGGTATGCGCCTGCGTGTTCAGGTTTGCGAATCCCATGCAATTCGGGCCCGCGACCGCCATGCCGCTTTCCGACACGAAGGCCTCCAGTTCGTCCTGCAAACGCGCGCCCTCGCCGCCCGCCTCGGCAAAGCCCGCGGCATACACGATGGCCGCGGGGATGCCCCTGGCATGGCAGCGCCGCAGCATGGGCGTGACGTCGGCCGCGGCGATGGCCAGCACCGCCAGGTCCACCGGCTCGGGCACGGCTTCGATGTCGGGCCAGCACCGCAGGCCGAAGACCTCCTGGTATTTCGGGTTGACGGGATAGATGCCGCCCGAAAAGCCAAAGCGCGTCAGCAGTTCCAGCGGCATGCCGCCAATGCGGCCCGGGTTGGCGCTGGCGCCGATCATGGCGATCGATCGCGGATTCAGCAGCGGTTCAAGGCGTGAGGTCATGCGGCTTCGCCTTTCTTGTTGCGCTGGATGGCCTGCGCCAGGCCGCGCTCGCGCACCGCCTGGAATTCCTCGCTCAGGTGCGACAACTGATGCGTGTCGAAGTGCGCCGACAGCGCCGTGCGAAAGCCCTGCGCGTCCGCCGTGCGGTTCAGCGACCGCTTGATCAGGCGCAGTCCGAACGGCGGCGCCTGCGCGATGCGCTGGGCCAGCGCCAGCGTGGCGGCATCCAGTTCGGCTTCGGGCACCACCCGGTTCACCATGCCGATGCGCAATGCCTCCTGCGCATCGACCTTCTCGCCGGTGTAGAGCATTTCCTTGGCCTTGCGCAGCCCCATGACCCAGGGATGAATCAGCACCTCGGTGGCGGCCGCGGCCAGGGTGTGTCCGACCGGGTCCGAGAAGTACGCCGTGTCCGAACACACCACCAGGTCGCACATGTTGGCGATCATGAATCCGCCCGCCACGCACGCGCCCTGCACCTGCGCCACGGTGGGCTTGGGGAAGTCCCAGATGCGCAGGCAATACCCGTAGTAGCGGCGGGACTCGTAATCCCAGCGTTCCTCGACCGTGAAGTCGGCGCGCTTGGCCTGGGCTTCCTTCAGGTCATGCCCGGCCGAGAAATGCGCGCCGCGACCGGCCAGGATGACCACCCGCACCGCATCGTCCTGCTCGGCGCGCGAGAGGGCGTCATCCAGTTCGTCCAGCATCTGCTGGCTCTGGGCATTGCGCGCGGATTCGCGGGCCAGACTGATGCGGCATACCGCGTCGTGCCGTTCGACGGCCAGGGTGGCGTATTCCATGGTCTCCTCGTCCTTGTCATGCCGCGCCGTCGGATGCAGCGCGATCTCCATGCATTGAATTAACGCACTACAAATCCTAAAATACAAAATATTCGAATCCTTTTTCCCACAATATGAACAACCTAGGATCCACCGGCGGCACGCAGAGCATGCGCCGCGCGCTCGGCCTGTTGCGCGTGCTGGCGCAGCACCAGGAAGACGGCATCGACCTGCAGGGCGTCATGGCCGCCACCGGCCTGGAGCGTTCCACGGCGCACCGCCTGCTCAGTTGCCTGCTGGAAGAGCAGTTCGCCGAACGCGACCGCGCCACCCGCCGTTATCGGCTGGGCGTGGATTCGATGCAACTGGGGTTTGCCGCGTTGCGGCGCACACCTTTGCTGGACGCCTTGCGTCCGTTCGCGCAGAAGCTGGCACGCCTGTCTGGCGACACCGTGTTCCTGGTGATCCGCCAGGGCGACTACGCACTATGTTTGCTGCGCGAGGCCGGCTCATTTCCCGTCAAGGTATTCACCATCGACCAGGGCGAACGGCGGCTCTTGGGCGTGGGCGCGGGCGGCCTGGCGCTGATGGCAGCCCTGCCGGACGACGAGATCGCCGCGCTGTACGCAAGGCATGCGGCCAGCTACGCGCAGATCCGCGTCTCCAGCACCGCGCTGATGAAGGCGGTCAGGCAGACGCGCAATGCGGGATATTCCGAGATCGTGGACACCATCACGCCTGGCGTGTCCGGCGTGGGCGTGGCGTTTCCGGTGTCGGAGCTGACCTGGGTGGCGTTCAGTTTTGGCGCGATCAGCAGCCGGCTCGACGCGCCGCGGCGGGCGCAGATGGGCGCAATGCTAAACGCCGAATGCCAGGCGTGGGCCCAGGACTATCTGGGCCAGGCGGCCCCATGAAAAAACCCGCGAGGATCCGGCGCAGCCGGAACCTCGCGGGCTTGCCGAGCCGAACGAATCAGATCCGTTCGAAGATCGCGGCGATGCCCTGCCCGCCGCCGATGCACATGGTCACGAGCGCATAGCGTCCGCCCACGCGCTGCAGTTCATGCAGGGCCTTGGTGGTGATGATGGCGCCGGTCGCGCCGATCGGGTGGCCCAGGCCGATCCCGCTGCCGTTGGGGTTCACCTTGGCGGCGTCCAGCTTCAGTTCGCGCGACACTGCGCATGCCTGCGCGGCAAACGCCTCGTTGGCCTCGATGACGTCCAGCTGGTCGACCGTCAGGCCCGCGCGCTTGAGCGCCGCCTGCGTGGCCGGCACCGGACCGATGCCCATGATGTCGGGGTCCACGCCCGAATGCGCGTAGGCCACCAGACGCGCCAGCGGCTTGACGCCGCGTTTGGCCGCGACAGACGCGTTCATCAGCACCAGCGCACCCGCGCCGTCGTTCAGCCCGGACGCATTGCCCGCCGTGACGGTGCCGTTTTCCTTCTGGAACACCGGCTTGAGCGTGGCCAGGCTGTCGGCCGTGACGTCGCGGCGCACGTGTTCGTCGGTGTCGAACACGATCTCACCTTTGCGCGACTTGATCTTCACGGGCACGATCTGGTCGCGGAAGTAACCCGCATCGATCGCGGCGGCGGCGCGGCGGTGCGATTCCGCGGCCGTGGCGTCCTGGTCCTGCCGGTTGATGCCGAACTTGGCGGCCACGTTTTCCGCCGTGACGCCCATGTGCATCTTGCCAAAGGGGTCGGACAGCGCGCCGGTCATCATGTCCAGCATGACGCTGTCGCCCATGCGCGCGCCCCAGCGCTGGGCCGGGGCGATGTACGGCGCGCGGCTCATGCTTTCGGCGCCGGCGCCCACGGCAATGTCGGCGTCGCCCAGCATGATGGTTTGCGCAGCGGACACGATGGCCTGCAGGCCCGAACCGCACAGGCGGTTGACGTTGAACGCGGGCGTTTCCTTGGAGATGCCGGCATTCATGGCGGCCACGCGCGACAGGTACATGTCGCGCGGCTCGGTGTTGATGACATGGCCGACGGCGACATGGCCGACTTCGTCGCCCGAGACGCCTGCGCGTTCCAGCGCGGCCCGGATGACGGTGGCGCCCAGATCGCAGGGGGGCACATCCTTGAGCGCGCCGCCGAAATCTCCAATGGCGGTGCGGACGGCCGAAGCGACGATGACTTCATTCATGGTGTTTCCTCCTTGTAGTGCGTTGTGGTTCGTGCGTTGTGGGTCGCGCGATGCGGTCCATGAAGTGCGTTCCATCATACTGCCCGCCACTCGATACAAAACCCATATCGCAAACCCGCAAAATAATATTGGACAGCTATCAGTGCATTCCCGGATAGTGGCCGTCGGCGCCTGTCGCGGCGCCCTTGCCTGACCCGGAGCGACTGATGATCGATACGCTGGAACTCACTGCCATTCCTCCCGAGGATGAAGCCTTGCGCACCGAGGTGCGCGCCTTCCTGGCCGATGCGCTGGACGGCCTGGAGCCGGATGAGCGCGCCCGTTCATGGATGGGTTTTGACGCGGGCTTTAGCCGCCAGCTTGCCGAACGCGGCTGGCTGGGCCTGACGCTGCCGCGCGAATACGGCGGCGCGGCACGCGGCCACTTTGCGCGATTCGTGTTGTCCGAAGAATTGCTGGGCGCGGGCGCGCCGGTGTCGGCGCACTGGATTGCCGATCGCCAGAGCGCGCCGCTCATCCTGAAATACGGCACGCCAGCGCAAAAGGATTTTTATCTGCCGCGCATCTGCGCCGCGCAGGCCTTCTTCTGCATCGGCATGAGCGAGCCGGGCTCCGGTTCGGATCTGGCCAGCATCCGCACCCGAGCGGAAGCCGTGGCGGGCGGCTGGCGGTTGAACGGCAGCAAGATCTGGACGACGAACGCGCACCGTTCGCACTACATGATTGCGCTGGTTCGCACGTCCGGCACCGCGGACGACCGGCATCAGGGGCTGTCGCAGGTGATTGTGGACCTGTCGTTGCCCGGCGTGTCGGTGCGCCCGATCGAAGACCTGGCGGGCGATACGCACTTTTCGGAAGTCTTCTTCGACAACGTCGAATTGCCCGACGAGGCGCTGATCGGCGAAGAAGGCGGCGGCTGGGCCCAGGTAAATGCGGAACTGGCCTTCGAGCGCAGCGGCCCCGAGCGCCTGTATTCCAGCATCGCCCTGCTGGAGTGCTGGCTGGCACATTGGCACGATGACGGTGGCGATGCCGATGCCGCCAGCCGGACAGCGCTGGGCAGCATCCTGTCGCAGATGGCGGTGCTGCGCGCGATGTCGCTGGCCGTGGCCGGCAAGCTGGCGGCGGGCCTGAGCCCCGCCACGGAGGCATCGCTGGTCAAGGATCTGGGCACCGAGCTTGAACAGGCGATTCCGCGCCTGATCGGCGATACGCTGGGCAGGCACCCCGACCGCCCCGTGCCGCTGCCGCTGCTGCGCACGCTGGCGTATCTGGAACAGGTCGCGCCGACGTTTTCGCTGCGCGGCGGCACCCGCGAAATCCTGCGCGGCATCATTGCCCGCGGCCTTGGCCTTCGATAAGGACGACCGTCATGGACAACATTTTTGGCGA
The DNA here is from genome assembly GCF_022346505.1 of Achromobacter sp. ACRQX. Taxonomy (NCBI): domain Bacteria; kingdom Pseudomonadati; phylum Pseudomonadota; class Betaproteobacteria; order Burkholderiales; family Alcaligenaceae; genus Achromobacter; species Achromobacter sp. ACRQX. The sequence goes on along the minus strand of NZ_JAKRML010000006.1, from coordinate 128,068 downwards.
TGCCGCCGAACGCCTTTTTGCCCAGACCTGCACCCCGGATGTGATCCGCCGCGCCGAACGCGGTCAGCCATCCGGCGACGCATGGCAGGCCTGCGAGGACGCGGGGTTCGCGGATGCGCTGGTGCGGGAAGATCATGGTGGCGCGGGCCTGGGCCTGGCCGACGCGCTGCCCGTCGTGCTGGCGGCGGGGCGCCATCTGTGCCCCTACCCCATTGCCCACACGCTGCTGGCGCGCGCGTGGCTAAGCCGCGTGCAGCGGCCGCAGGCGGCGGGTGCCATCGCGCTGGCACCGAACGGCTTTGCGATCAACGGCGGGCGTATCGCGGGCGTGAGCGTAGCGTGGGCGCGCAGCGCTGACTACGTGCTGGCCGGCATCGATGGCCAGACCTGGCTGCTGCCCATGCAGGCGGCGCGCGTCGAATCCAACGGCGTGCACGGCAGCCTGGACGGCGGCGTTTCCTGCGCGCTGTCCGACGCCGAACGCCTCGACAGTCCGGCGCCGCTGGATACGATGGCGGCGACCGCCTACGCGGGGTTGATCGCCGGCGCCATGGATCGCGTGCTGGCGATGACGCTGGACTATGCGAACCAGCGCGCGCAGTTCGGCAAGCCCATCGGGCGCTTTCAGGCCGTGCAGCAGCAGATCAGCGAGATGGCCGAACAGGTGTGGGCCGCCCGCATGGCCGCGCAACTGGCTTTTCAGGGCAATGACGGGCTGCCCCGTCCGCTGCTCGCCGCGCTGGGCAAGGCCCGCGCCAGCCAGGCCGTGCCGCGCGTGGCCGACATCGCGCACGCGGTGCACGGCGCCATTGGCGTCACCGAGGAGTACGACCTGCAGTTGTATACGCGCAGGCTGCGCGAATGGCGGCTCGCGGCGGGATCGGAATCGTATTGGCATGACCGCATCGGGGCTGACGCCCTCAGCAGCCGCAGCGACGCGCTGACCTATCTGCGTACGGCGTTGTACGGCAAGGAAACGGCATGAAGGCCGATCCGCGCCAGCGTTTCGCGTCAAAAACACGATGTAACGCGCCCTGCTTGCGGCAATGCCGCAGGCAGGCTTAGGATGGTGCTTCGATCCTCACCACCGATTCGGGAGCACATCGTGAAGACAGTTGCTGAGCTTCTCAGGGAAAAGGCCAATCACGCCGTCGTAACGGTTTCGCCGGATTCGTCGGTCTTCGACGCGATCAAGACGATGGCCGACCGCAGCATCGGGGCGGTGGTGGTGGTGGAAGGCGACGTGGTGCTGGGCATGCTGACCGAACGCGACTACGCGCGCAAGATCGTGCTGCAGGACCGGTCGTCGCGCACGACCAAGGTGCGCGACATCATGACGGACTCGGTGTATTACGTCAGCCCCACCGACACGCGGGAACACTGTATGGCCATGATGACCGAGCGGCATTTCCGCCATCTGCCGGTCATCGACAACGACAAGCTGATCGGATTGCTATCCATCGGCGACCTGGTCAAGGACGTGATGAGCGAGCAGAAATTCATCATTCATGAACTCGAGCGCTACATCACGGGGGAGCGTGGTTGACGGGTGAGTGAGGCCGGCGGTATCTCGCCGGCTGCGCCCGATGGGCCTCGCTTGGCCGGCAGCGCGTAGCCGGCAGCGCGTAGCCGGCAGCGCCTAGCCGGCCGTACCTAGCCGGCCGCGCCTAACCGGCCGCGCCTAACCGGCCGTACCTAGCCGGCCGCCAATATCCTCGTCGCCGGGACGATGAGCCCCAGGCCGGCGGCCAGCAGCAGCACGAACACCATCCGCTTGACCTTCTTCATCGAATTCTCGGTGCTGAAGCGGCGCGCAAACCACGTCACGCCGATCACGACCGGCAGCGCCTGCACGCTCAGCCAGAACGATGACGCCATGAACGCGCCCTGCCCGGTCACGAGCGCCAGGCGCACCGTGGCATTGAGCGAGAAGAGAATCAGCAGGCTGTTGCGGATGGTGGCCAACGGCAGCGGCTGGCGGTACAGGTGATAGACCATGGGCGGACCGGCGCTGGAAAACAGGCCGCCCAGCACACCCGAAACGCCACCGAAAAATACGCTGGAAGTGCGGGACGACAACTGCGCCAGCGGTTGGGTTCGCGTCACGAGCAAAATGGCGCAGGCCAGGATGGTGACGCCCAGCAGCAACTGCAGCAACACCGCCATGGACCCGCTGATCCACGTCAGCGCGGCCACGCCCACCCCGACGCCGGCCAGGCTGCTGACGGCGGCGGGGGTCAGCAGCGACCAGTTCACCTGCGGCTTGGCGCGCAGCAGCGTGACGCCCGCATTGACCAGGGACAGCACGCTGACCACGTTGGCGACTTCGGACACCGAGGCAAGCTGGAACACGCCCGACAGGCCCAGCAGCACCAGGCCGAACGCAAAGCCCGTCATCGTCTGGGCATAGGTGGCAAGCGCCACGCAGGCCAGAAACAGCAGATGTTGATAGATGCTCATGCAGGAAGAGCCAGACCTCGGCTCTGCCCGGCTGCGCGCCGATTGGGGCGGCAGGAGAGCGGATCGACGGGAAACGGCGGCGTAATGGTTGATGTGACAACGATTTTTCGCCGGGGATGATAGCACCGGGTGCGGCACGCATTCCGGCCCCGATATCGCCGATTCCACACATATGGTCACAAACTGATGCGCTCATGCACCCCGGGTGCGGCCGACGGCCGCTATCCTTGCCGCCCGGTAAGCCCTTCACGCCGGTCCCGCCGCGCCATCCCGGTTCGCGGCGCGCGGCCGGACCGCCTGCGTAGCGTAAATGACGCCCCGCGAGAATGACGCCCAAACAGACCACTATCAACACGGTGACGCTGACCTGCTCCACGTGCGGCAGCGCCAGTTTCACCAAGCTGGACACCAACGAATACCAGTGCAGCCACTGCCATGCGGTGACGCTGGTCGAAGACAACGTCGCGCAGCGGCTGGAAAAGATCCTGCGCAACATCCAGCAGCCCAAGCCTGCGCCCATCAAGCCGGCCGCCATCGCGGCGATCTCGGCGGCGATCCTTGCCGCCGTCATCATCCCGCTGGTCGTCTCATCGCTGAGTTCGCGCCCGTCGCCCCTGCCCGCCCGCATTGTCGAACCGCCCATCGACGCCTCGCTGGTCAAGCTGACGGACGTGCAGGAGGTCAAGACGCGCGGGCGCAACGAGCTGGTCATGATCGTGCGCAACGAGACCGGCCGGAAGATCGACGTGCCGCGCGTGACGGCATCGTTCTTCCAGGGGGATCTGTCGCTGTCCACCGTGTCGGGCTCGGCGCCCGCGCGCTCGCTGGAACCGGGGGAGTACACCCCGCTGAAGATATCGTTGCCGTCCAAGGCGTACAGCCGCTACGACTTGCAGGTCGGCACGCCGTCGCCCGCGCGCGGCAAGAACAACGATGTGGCTGCCAGCCGCGTTCAGCTTGTGCGCAATGACGGCAATTACCGTCTGGTCGGCCTGATCCGCAACCAGGGCACCAACCCCGCCAGCAGCACGCAGATCACCGTCATGCTCTATGGCGCCGACGGCGGCCTGATCGGCACGGGCAACGGCTACGCGACCGCCAGCCCGCTGGCCCCCGACGCGCTGACGTCCTTCGACGTGCGCTGCGAAATGCTGCGCGATGGCGAGGTCGCCTCCTACGATTACATGGTGCAAAGTGAAAGCTGACCCCTCCTCCTCCCGGCGCCTGTCGCGGCCGGCCCTGGCAGGGCTGGCGCTGATCCTGTTTGGCGCGGGCGGGTATGCCGCGTGGAAATACACCGCGCTGGGATCCGCCAGCCCGCCCCCGGCGCAGGCGCAGGCCGTGGCCAAATCCGCCGAGCCCGAGGCCAAGCCGCCCGTCAGCCGCATCGTGCGCGTCAGCCCGGCCAACACGCGGGTCATCGACCACGTCCGTCTGACCACCGAAGAACTGCTGGACCCGGATTTCGCCCTGTTTGATGCCGGGGCGTTGAAGCTGTCCGCACCTCGCCGGCTGCTGGACGAAATCGAACGCCCGGTGCTGTATGCCGAACTGGTCAACACCAGCGACCAGTTCGTAGCGCTGTCGCCCCGGGCGGAAATCGCGGTGTTCGACGGGTCGCGTCCGCTCGAGCTGCGCCAGGCCTGGAGCCTGCCGACGCATCTGTACCCTGGCGAGCGCGTGCCCGTGGCGCTGACCGGGCGCGTGGAACGCTTTACGGAAGTGAAAACCAACTGGCTGCCCGCCAAACGCGCTGCCCTGCCCGGCCCGCGTCCGCAGTTGGCCGTCACGGTGGAAAACACCGAAGCCGCCATCGGCACCGGCACGCTGAACTTCACCTACCGCTTCCGTTACAAGTACGTGACGGTGCACGGCCGGGTGCGCAACGACAGCAGCAGCGAGGTCGAGAAGGTGCGCGTGTGGGTCAGCCTGTATGACGCGCAGGATCAGCTCACGGGCGCCACGTTCCAGGAACTGCGGGTGCCGCGTCTGCCGCCGGGCGACAGTGCGCCGTTCCAGGTGGACGTCAAGCAATACGGCGGCAACTTCGCCCGCGTGGGCGTGGTGTACGACGCCACGGCGCCCTGACCGGCTGGCGGTGGGCTGTTTTAGCGAAGCGGCCCTCGGGGCCGCTTTTTCTTTGCGGGGCGCCCGGGCCCTTGTCGTCCAGGGGCCCCGCCCCCACCTCCCCACCCGCTGCCGCGTGCCGCCGACTCCTGCCGCCCGAGGCCCGCAGCCGACGACCAACGCCGGACGCCCGACGCCGGACGCCCGTCGCCCCGCCAAGGCGTCGCCACCGAACAACAGCTATCGGCTCAAGTCTTATATAAGATATAAGACATTTGCTACCGGCCCCCACTTGCTTCTACAATTCCGGCCGACAACCCTTCTTCCAACCCGACTTTGAGCAGGCCTCACATGCTGGATACTTACCGCCAACACGTCGCCGAACGCGCGGCTCTGGGGATTCCCCCGCTGCCCCTTACGGCCAAACAAACCGCTGAACTGATCGAACTGCTGAAGAACCCGCCCGCTGGCGAGGAGCAGAACCTGGTCGAGCTGCTGACGCATCGCGTGCCGGCCGGCGTGGACGATGCCGCCAAGGTCAAGGCCTCCTACCTGGCCGCCGTGGCGCTGGGCAAGGAAGCTTGTGCGCTGATCAGCCGAGCCAAGGCGACGCAACTGCTGGGCACGATGCTCGGCGGCTACAACATTGGCCCGCTGGTCGACCTGCTGGATGATGCGGAAATCGGCACCATCGCCGCCGATGCGCTCAAGAAGACCCTTTTGATGTTCGACGCCTTCCACGACGTGAAGGAAAAGGCCGACAAGGGCAACGCCAACGCCAAGTCCGTGCTGCAAAGCTGGGCCGACGCCGAATGGTTCACCAGCCGTCCGGAACTGCCGGAAAGCCTGACCATCACGGTCTTCAAGGTCCCTGGCGAAACCAACACCGACGACCTGTCGCCCGCCCCCGACGCCACCACGCGTCCCGACATCCCGATGCACGCCCTGGCGATGCTCAAGAACAAGCGCGACGGCGCTGCGTTCGAACCGGAAGAAGACGGCAAGCGCGGCCCGGTCAAGTTCATCGAATCCCTGAAGGAAAAGGGCCACCTGGTCGCCTACGTGGGCGACGTGGTCGGCACGGGTTCGTCGCGCAAGTCGGCCACCAACTCGGTGCTGTGGTTCACGGGCGAAGACATCCCCTTCGTGCCGAACAAGCGCTTTGGCGGCGTGTGCCTGGGCAACAAGATCGCCCCGATCTTCTACAACACGATGGAAGACGCCGGCGCCCTGCCGATCGAACTCGACGTTTCCAAGATGGAAATGGGCGACGTGGTCGAACTGCGCCCCTACGACGGCAAGGCCATCAAGAACGGTGAAGTCATCGCCGAATTCGAGGTCAAGTCCGACGTGCTGTTCGACGAAGTGCGCGCCGGCGGCCGCATTCCGCTGATCATCGGCCGCGGCCTGACCGCCAAGGCCCGCGAAGCGCTGGGTCTGGCGCCCTCGACGCTGTTCCGCCTGCCCAAGGATCCGGTCGACTCCGGCCGCGGCTACACGCTGGCCCAGAAGATGGTCGGCCGCGCCTGCGGCCTGCCGGAAGGCAAGGGTATCCGCCCGGGCACCTACTGCGAACCGAAGATGACCTCGGTCGGCAGCCAGGACACCACCGGCCCGATGACCCGCGACGAACTGAAGGACCTGGCCTGCCTGGGCTTCTCGTCCGACCTGGTGATGCAGTCGTTCTGCCACACCGCCGCCTACCCCAAGCCCGTCGACGTCAAGACGCACCACACGCTGCCTGAGTTCATCAGCACGCGTGGCGGCGTGTCGCTGCGTCCCGGCGACGGCGTGATCCACTCGTGGCTGAACCGCATGCTGCTGCCCGACACCGTCGGCACCGGCGGCGACTCGCACACCCGCTTCCCCATCGGCATCTCGTTCCCCGCCGGCTCGGGCCTGGTGGCCTTTGCCGCCGCCACCGGCGTCATGCCGCTGGACATGCCGGAATCGGTGCTGGTCCGCTTCAAGGGCAAGCTGCAACCCGGCGTCACGCTGCGCGACCTGGTCAACGCCATCCCGCTGTACGCCATCAAGCAAGGCCTGCTGACGGTTGCCAAGCAAGGCAAGAAGAACATCTTCTCCGGCCGCATCCTGGAAATCGAAGGCCTGCCCGACCTGAAGGTCGAACAAGCCTTTGAACTGTCGGACGCCTCGGCCGAACGCTCGGCCGCCGGTTGCTCGGTGTTCCTGAACAAGGAACCGATCATCGAGTACATCAACAGCAACATCGTGATGCTCAAGTGGATGATCGCCAACGGCTACGAAGACGAGCGCACGCTGGGCCGCCGCATCAAGGCCATGGAAGCCTGGCTGGCCGATCCCAAGCTGCTGGAGCCGGACGCCGACGCCGAATACGCCGCGGTCATCGAGATCGACCTGGCCGACGTGCATGAGCCCATCGTTGCCTGCCCGAACGACCCCGACGACGTCAAGACGCTGTCGGAAGTCGCCGGCGCCAAGATCGACGAAGTGTTCATCGGCAGCTGCATGACCAACATCGGCCACTTCCGCGCAGCGTCCAAGCTGCTCGAAGGCAAGCGCGACATTCCGGTCAAGCTGTGGGTCGCTCCCCCGACCAAGATGGACGCCACGCAGCTGACCGAGGAAGGCCACTACGGCGTGTTCGGCACCGCCGGCGCCCGCACCGAAATGCCGGGCTGCTCGCTGTGCATGGGCAACCAGGCGCAGGTCCGCGAAGGCGCGACGGTCATGTCGACGAGCACCCGCAACTTCCCGAACCGCCTGGGCAAGAACACGAACGTGTACCTGGGTTCGGCCGAACTGGCCGCCATCTGCTCGAAGCTTGGCCGCATCCCGACCAAGGACGAGTACATGGCCGACATGGGCGTCATCAACAAGAGCGGCGACCAGATCTACCAGTACCTGAACTTCGACAAGATCGCCGACTACAAGGACGTGGCGGACGTGATCGAGGTCTGATCCCGACTCCCCTGCCAGGCCTTGCGGCCTGAACAACGGCCCCGTGCAATCGCCCGGGGCCGTTTTTTTCACCTTTATCCGGGCAATTCGGATCGGCGCGCAGCCTGTATAACGAAACGTTTCAATACAATCCAGGCATGCCGGTGAGACGTCGGCCGCCAACGCCGGGAAAGCCCCGGCGCATTTTTCCTGGAGGAAGCCTGCCAATGATCCGGCTATTGCCGCCGACGCTGTTGCTGACGCTAGCCGGCTGCGCCACCGCGCCGCCCTCGAATCCCGACAACATCTGCGCCATCTTCCGAGAGAAACCGGAATGGCACGACGCGGCGCTGGACGTGCAGAAGAAATGGGGCGCCCCGGTGCCGGTGCCCATCGCGATGATGTACCAGGAGTCGTCCTTCAAGCACGACGCTTTGCCGCCGCGCTATTACTTTCTGGGCTTCATCCCTTGGGGCCGCGTCAGTTCCGCCTATGGGTATGCGCAGGCCAAGGACGAAACCTGGGCCGACTACAAGCGCGAAGCGGGCGGCTGGACGTCCAGCCGGGACAATTTTGCCGACGCGCTCGACTTCATGGGCTGGTACATGAGCAAGACGCAGCGCATCAACGGGATCTCTAAGTGGGATGCGTATGGGCAGTACCTGAACTATCACGAAGGCTGGACCGGATACCGCAACCGTAGTTATGACCGTAAGGCGTGGTTGAAGACCGTGTCGCAGAAAGTGCAGGCGCGCGCCGAGAAATTTACCGCGCAGTACAAGAGCTGCGAGTCGAGCCTGTCGCGGGGCGGATGGTTCTGGTAAGGCGTCGCCTGTTGGGTGTCTGACACCCCGCAGAGACGACGGTACAGGCTGAGGATCGTCTCCCGAGGTGGTCAGACACCGTTGTGCACCTGCGCGGCGACAGGTCAAAAAAAATCCCCCGCGTCGCGAGGCTTTCGGGGGATTTTTCATGTACGGGCATCAGCCCGCAGCGATCAGAAGTCCATGCTCGCCGACAGCGAGAACGTGCGCGGGCCGCCCAGGACGAGGTAGCCGTTGCCCGGGTAACCGCCCACCGACGACCAGTAGTTGCGATTGGCGATGTTGTCGACGCGGGCGCGCAGCGTCACGACGTGGCCGTCGACGTCCATCATGTAGCGCAGGCCGGCGTCAAAGCGCGTCCAGCCGGGAACCTTGAGCGTGTTGGCGTCATCGGCATACGACGAGCCGGTGTAGACCACGCGGCCATCGATGGCCAGGCCTTCCACGCCCGGGATGTCCCATTCCACGCCCATGTTGGCCTGGAAGCGCGGCACGCCGATCACGCGGTTGCCGTTCAGCGAGGCGGTGCCGGTCTTGACCTGCTTGGCATCCAGCCAGGTCAGGCCGCCCAGGAGACGCACGCTGCGCACGGGCTCGCCGAAGACGGTCAGTTCGACGCCTTGGTGGCGGTCTTCGCCCGAATTGGTCAGCTCGTTGCTGGCGTTGTAGGCCGCGCGCGGCTTGTCGGTCGAGAAGAACGCCAGGCCGCCGCCGAGGCTCTCGCCTTCGTACTTCACGCCCACTTCCTTCTGCTTGGACACGAAGGGCGGCAGGCTCTGGCCAACGTTCGGCACGGGACGGCCGCCTGCCGTCGCAGGCGCGGTCGGGCCGGCAACCAAGGCTTCGATGTAGTTGGCATACAGCGAAACGCTCGGCGCCACCTTGAACACCAGACCGAAGGCCGGCGAATTGTGGCTGGCGTCGTAGGCGCCGCTTTCCGCGCCGGTGTTGTAGGCGTAGTCACGTTGCGACATGCGCTGATGACGAATGCCGGCGGTGAACAGCACCTTGTCGTCAAGGAAGGACATCGTGTCGCCGATGGCATAGCTGCTCAGGCGGGTACGGCCTTGCAACGCGGGGTTGTCCAGATCGTTGCCGCGCAGCGCGCCGGCACTGAATGCAGGCTTGTCGTACGAGATGGGATCGTAGATGTTCGTGGGGAACGTGTTGCGGAAGTCCATCACGTACGCGTTCTTCTTCTTCAGATCGAACCACGAGGCCGACACGACGAATTCGTGACCCACGGGACCGGTGCGCAACTTGCCGCGCAGGCCGATTTCTCCCGTGTTGACGCTGTCTTCGCGGGTGTTGTCGAAGCGGTAGAAATTGCCGGCGCCGGTGCTGCCATTGGTGAGCGTGATGTTGCCCAGCGAATTGGCTTCGTCGCTACGGCGCATGCCGAACGCGCCGTACGCGGTCAGCTTGTCGCTGAAGTCATGTTCGGCGCGCAACGTGCCGAAGACGTCGCGCTCGTTGGAATAGGTCCACGGCTGCGCATAGTTCGAGCTGGCGTCCGGCGCATCGGGCACGGTCGTGACACCGGCGCCCAGCGTCACGTTGGGACGCGGACGCTTGAGCTTGTTTTCCTGCCAGCCGATGTCGGCGGACAGGCGCGTGTCGGCCGACCGCCAGTCCAGGCCCAGCGAAACGACGCTGGTGCGGCTGTGTTCGTCATCGATCGCCGTGTCGCCGCTGCGTTGTGCGGCGTTCAGGCGGATGCCGGTACTGTCATCCGGGCCGAAGCGGCGCGCGATGTCGGTGGAAAGCTGGAATTGGCCGCCGCTGGAAACGCCCGTGGTGACGCGCGTCAGCGGTTCGTTCGGCGCGCGCTTGGGCACCAGGTTGATCACGCCGCCGATGCCGCCGCCGCCGGGCGTCGCGCCCGTCAGGAAGGCGGTTGCGCCGCGGAGCACTTCCACGCGCTCGAACAGTTCGGTGGCAATGTATTGGCGGGGAAGCAGGCTGTAGAGGCCGTTGTAGGCCACATCATCCGAGCTCAGGATGAAGCCGCGAATGAAGTACGACTCCTGGAAATTACCGAAGCCGCGCGCCACGCGCACGCCCGAGTCGTTCTGCAGCACATCGCCCACGCTCTTCGCCTGACGATCCTGGATCAGCTCATTCGTGTAGCTGGTCACGCTGAACGGCGTGTTCATGAAATCCTCGGTGCCGAGGATGCCGACACGGCCGCCGCGGGCCACCTGGCCGCCCGCGAACGGCGCCGACAGGCCGCCGGCGGACGCGTCAGCGCTCGCCTCGACCCGGATGGCGTCCATCGAGGTCACGGGACCGCTGGTCGTGGCGGGCTGGGTCGTCTGGGGGGCTGTCTGGGGCGCGGTCTGGGCGTGGACGGCGCCAAAGCACGGCAGCGCGGCGGCCATGCAAGCGAGAGTTCTGATTTTCATATGGGGACGCTGGTGGTGCGGAAACAAGCTCCGCGGTGCGGTGGGGAGATCCGCTTGAGAGATCTGACGCGCTAGATGTTACCAAAAGAGAATCGTTCTCATTGCGTCCCTCAAGAAGAATCCGTGTCCAACGTTGCGGCTGAACAACAGATTCCGTCCTGATTCAGCAGATGCTCAATGCATCTTCCGCCGCCGGGCTCTCCACGGCGTCGTATGCCGTCAGCGCCTCGGCTAGGGCCGCATCGGCAGCCGGCGTGATGCCGGCGCCCTGCTCCGACGCCGCCACGACGGCGGGGCCGGCCACCAGCACAAAATGAACGGGCACCTTGCCCGCCATCAGCAGCAGCACGCCTTCTTCACCATCCGGCGTGGCGCTGGCGGCAGCGGCGGAACCGGCGGGCAACACCGCAAAGTCCGGATCGCCCCCCGCCACCTTGGGCAGCGGCGGCCCGCCCTTGCTGCGGTGCCTGGCGCGCACGCCCAAGTCGCCCTGCACCGCATAGAACCAGGCATTCCAGCCAGGCGGCATGGGCAGGAGCGTCGTCGCGCCCGGCCGCAGCCAGCCGTCCAGGATCAGCAGCGGTTCGGGCGTGCACAAGGGCGATTCAAGACCGGCATAGGTGCCCGCCACCACGCGGACCTTGCCCGAGGGGGTCTGAATGACGGGCATGTCCGCAGCGCGCAGCAACGAGGTAGACGGCGGCAGGGACTTCAGATGCGCCGGGTGGTCGATGAAGATCTGCAGCCCGTGCAGCGTGGCGTCGCCCGCCGGCCGTTGCGCGTGCACGATGCCTCGCCCGGCTTGTGTCCACTGCAGGTCGCCCGCGCGGATTTCGCGATTGTTCTCGATGCCTTCCAGGCTCTGCATGACGCCCGTGCTGTCTTCCAGCAGCAGCGTCGCGGCGCTGACGCCGGCGTGCGTATGTGGCTCAAACGTGGGACCCGTCATGACGAAGTGGTCCACCAGCACCACGGGCGACATGCCCCCCGAAAAATCGGTATGGCGGAACTGACGGATGGTGCAGGCGTCGCCCAGGTAGCGGCTGGATCCGGCGATGACGGCGCTGAGATGAAGAGTCAAAAAGTGCTGCCTTGCTGTTTGCTGAACATGTATTGCGGCGACAGCTTATGAGGTCGGCCCGCCGGACAGTAGGGGCCAATTTCAGGAATAATTGTCCCGGCTGTCAGGACAATGACATCAAATTTTCGAATTTCTCCTATTAAAACGCTGTATGCCTAACTACGTTCATCGCCTTGAAGACCTGCTGCTTTTCAGCGAAGTTGTCGAAAAAGGTGGCTTCTCGGCGGCCGCACGTGTGTTGAATATGCAACGTTCCAAGCTCAGCCGCCGGGTTGCGGAGCTTGAAGCGCGCCTGGGCGTGCGGCTGCTTCAACGCAATACGCGCCGAGTGTCGCTGACGCCGATGGGCGAACAGATACATGCCCATGCGCAGGCGCTGGCCCGCGAAGCGCGCAGCGTCTTCGATCTGGCTGCGTCGATGGGCGATGCGCCAGCCGGCATGCTGCGCATCACCGCGCCGGCGCCGCTTGCGACGCGGGTGTTGGGCGGACTGGTCGCCCGTTTCTGCGCGGACCATCCCCGCGTGCGGGTGCTGCTGGATACCCGCGACCAGATCATCGATCTGGTCGGTGAAGGCTACGACCTGGCGTTCCGCGCCCAGGCGTCTTCGCTCACGGATGCCAAGCTCAATGCGCTGGAAATTGCCCCAGTGCCGCTGGCGCTGGTGTGCAGCCCTGCGATGGCCAGATCCGCACCGCGCCACCCGCGCGATCTGGCTACCCTGCCCCTGCTGGCCCACGGCACGCAGGATAGCCCGCACACCTGGCGGCTGACCGGGCCGGGCGGTGAAATGCAGTCAGTGGAGTTCAAGCCGCGCAGCCTGAGCAGCAATATGGACACGCTGCGCGCAATGGCCGGCGCGGGGCTGGGCGTGGCGCTGGTCCCGCGCTATCTGTGCGGCACTGAACTCGACCAGGGCGATCTGGCGCATATCCTGCCCAGCTGGTCGGCGGCGCCCGCGCGGATCTACGCCGTCATGCCCGCGCGCTGCGGTGAGCCGCTGGCGTTGAAACGATTTCTTGAATACGTGGCGGCGGAGCTGCCGGCGCGCCTGATCTAAGGGCCATTCTTGCGCGCGCAGGGTCTTGCAGGCTTGGCGCGCGTCCGCCAAAGTAAGGGTTTCGCCGAATCCGGACCGGTCTGGGTCGATAAAGGGCCGGAACTTTGACGCGTCGCCCAAGTCTTATATAAGATATAAGACATAAACCAAGATATAGACCCTCGGCAAACTTGTCCAAGAGACAATGACAAACCTGCCGAAACGCCTGAAAATGCCGCCTTCAGCCTGGGCAAAACCACGGAGTCCATCATGCCGCACAACACCCTAGACACACTCAAGAATTTCAAGATCGGCAACAAGTCCTGTCAGTTCTACTCGCTGCCGGCGCTGGGCAAATCGCTCGGCATCGACGTGCAGCGGCTGCCGGTCTCCATCCGCATCGTGCTGGAATCCGTGCTGCGCAACTGCGATGGCAAGAAAGTCACCGAAGAACACGTGCGGCAGCTCGCCAACTGGCAGGCCAACGCCAAGCGCGAAGATGAAATTCCCTTTGTGGTCGCCCGGGTCGTGCTGCAGGACTTCACCGGGGTGCCGCTCTTGGCCGACATCGCGGCCATGCGCTCGGTTGCCGACAAGATGGGCAAGAGCCCCAAGAGCATCGAACCCCTGGTGCCCGTGGACCTGGTGGTGGACCACTCGGTCATGATCGATTACTTCGGCACCAAGAACGCGCTGGACCTGAACATGAAGCTGGAGTTCAAGCGCAACCAGGAGCGCTACCAGTTCATGAAGTGGGGCATGCAGGCGTTCGACACCTTCGGCGTCGTGCCGCCGGGCTTCGGCATCGTCCACCAGGTCAACCTGGAATACCTGGCGCGCGGTGTGCACCAGGACAAGAAGAACAGCGTCTTCTACCCCGATTCGCTGGTGGGCACCGACAGCCACACCACCATGATCAACGGCATCGGCGTGGTCGGCTGGGGCGTGGGCGGCATCGAAGCGGAAGCCGGCATGCTGGGCCAGCCCGTGTACTTCCTGACGCCCGACGTCGTGGGCGTCGAGCTCAAGGGCCAGTTGCGCGGCGGCGTCACCGCCACCGACCTGGTGCTGACCATCACCGAAATGCTGCGCCGTGAAAAGGTGGTGGGCAAGTTCGTCGAATTCTGCGGCGAAGGCACCGCCAGCCTGACCGTGGCCGAACGCGCCACCATCGGCAACATGGCGCCCGAGTACGGCGCCACCATGGGCTTCTTCCCGGTCGACGAACGCACCATCGACTACTTCCGCGGCACCGGCCGCACCGAAGAGGAAATCGCTGCCTTCGAGGCCTATTTCAAGGCGCAGAAGATGTTCGGCGTTCCCGCGGCCCAGGACATCAACTTCACCAAGCTGCTGACGCTGGACCTGTCCACCGTCGCCCCGTCGCTGGCTGGCCCGAAGCGTCCGCAGGACCGCATCGAGATCGGCAACGTCAAGAACACGTTCATCGACCTGTTCTCCAAGCCGGTCGCCGAAAACGGCTTCAACCAGCCCGCCGAAAAGCTGGATCAAACCTTCACCACCAGCACCGGCACCAAGGTCAAGAACGGCGACATCCTGATCGCCGCCATCACGTCCTGCACCAACACGTCCAACCCCAGCGTGCTGCTGGCGGCGGGCCTGTTGGCCAAGAAGGCCGTGGAAGCCGGCCTGACGGTGCCCAAGCACATCAAGACCTCGCTGGCCCCCGGATCGCGCGTGGTCACCGAATACCTGACCAAGACGGGCCTCTTGCCCTACCTGGAAAAGCTGGGCTTCGACGTGGCGGCCTACGGCTGCACGACCTGCATCGGCAACGCCGGCGACCTGACGGCTGACTTGAACGAAGCCATCACCAGCAACGACCTCGTTTGCTCGGCAGTGCTCTCGGGCAACCGCAACTTCGAGGCGCGCATCCACCCGAACATCAAGGCCAACTTCCTGGCTTCGCCGCCGCTGGTCGTGGCCTACGCCCTGGCCGGCACCGTCACGCGCGACCTGATGACCGAGCCCGTGGGCCGCGGCAAGAACGGCGACGTGTGGCTGGGCAACATCTGGCCGACCACCGAGGAAATCGACGCGCTGCTGAAGTACGCGCTGGACCCCGAGGCCTTCGAGGCGAACTACGGCCAGGTCAAGAGCAACCCCGGCAAGCTGTGGGAAAACATCAAGGGCGTCACGGGTGATACCTACAACTGGCCCGACTCCACGTACATCGCCGAACCGCCCTTCTTCGAAGGTTTCGGCATGACGCCGGGCGCGATGCCCACGGTCAAGGGCGCGCGCGCGCTGGGCGTCTTCGGCGACTCGGTCACCACCGACCACATCTCGCCCGCCGGCTCCATCAAGGAAAGCTCGCCCGCCGGCAAGTGGCTGAAGGAAAACGGCGTCATGAAGGCCGACTTCAACAGCTACGGTTCGCGCCGCGGCAACCATGAAATCATGATGCGCGGCACCTTCGCCAACGTGCGCATCAAGAACCTCATGATTCCCGCGCTGCCGGACGGCAGCCGCTTCGAAGGCGGCGAAACCCTGTTCCAGCCCACCGGCGAACAGATGTCGATCTACGACGCCGCCATGAAGTACGTCGCGGCCGGCACGCCCACCGTGGTGTTCGGCGGCGAAGAATACGGCACCGGCTCGTCGCGCGACTGGGCCGCCAAGGGCACCCAGCTGCTCGGCGTCAAGGCGGTCATCACGCGCAGCTTCGAGCGCATCCACCGCAGCAACCTGGTGGGCATGGGCGTGCTGCCCCTGCAGTTCAAGGGCAACGACAGCGTGCAGTCGCTGGGAATCACCGGCGAAGAAACGTACGACATCTCGGGCCTGGAAAACGGCATCAAGCCGATGCAGGACGTGACGTTGACGATCACGCGCAAGGACGGTTCGAAGCAGGACGTGACCGTGCTGCTGCGTATCGACACCCCGATCGAGGTCGATTATTACCAGCACGGCGGGATCCTGCCGTTCGTGCTGCGCCAACTGCTTGCTGCCTGATCGTCAACGGTCGCAGCTCAGTAAGAACGCCCCGGGACCTTGCGGTTCCGGGGCGTTTTTCATGGGCAGCAGAGGTGTCTGACACCCTCCAGAGATATCTTCGGCTTGCCGCCGTTTCTCAACGGGTGTCAGACACCAGGTAATGGCGCGGGCTTAATCAAACTGATAGGCGTCCATCGCCAACGCCGCGTACGACACTTCGTCATTCAGCCGCCGCGCCTTCGTGCCGCCCGCGCCCAATGCCACATACAGCGGCATCAGATGATCGTCATGCGGATGCGCCTGCATGGCGCCGGGCGCCTGCGCCTGCCAATCCAGCAGCGCAGGCACGTCGTGATGCGCCAGCTTGTCCGCGTACCACGCCTGAAAGCCCGGCACGTAGCCGGCCGCCGGCGCGTTCTGTGGCATGCGGACGTGGCGCAGGTTGTGCGTCAGCGACCCCGAGCCGATGATCAGGATGTCTTCGTCGCGCAGGCGCGCCAGCGCGCGGCCCAGTTCCATCTGTCCCGCCGCGTCGCGCCCCATGTCCAGTGACAGTTGCACAACCGGCACGTCCACATCCGGGTACAGATAGCGCAGCGGCACCCAGGCCCCGTGGTCCAACGGGCGCCGGGGATCACGATCGGCGGCGATGCCCGATTCGGCCAGCAGCGCCTGCACGCGCGCGGCCAGTTCGGGCGACCCGGGCGCGGCGTACTGCAGCGCGTAAAGCTCCTGCGGGAAGCCGCCGAAGTCGTGCCAGGCGACCTGCTGATCGCGGGTCGAGAGCGCCAGCCCCTCGCCCATCCAGTGCGGCGAAACGACCAGGATGCCGCGCGGCTTGCGGCCCTGCGCGGCGCTCCAGTCCGCTAGTGCGGGGCCGGTGCGGCCGGGCTCGACGGCGAGCATGGGAGAACCGTGGGATACGAAAAGCGTAGGCCAACGCATGGCTGTGCCTCCAGAAACAATAACGATGCCGTCATTGTCGGCCGATTCAAACGAGCAATAAACCCCCGGTCTCGGGATAATCTGTTGCCCGATAAGCATCAATGAAGACCGCGCGCGCTTGAGAATTCCGCCGTAGTCACGCCCCTACCGAACGGCGGCGGGGTCAGTCAGGCCGGCGCGCAATGGGCCGTCACCCCGCCGAGGGTGCCGGGCGTTAAACTACGTCGTTACACACTGAATGGACGTTCCCCGAAGTTATGGCCCGATCCCGCAGCCAATCCGCTCCCCGCATGACCCGTGACGCTACCCGGCTGGTCGCGCTTGCCCAGGCGCTGAACCGCTCGGGCAGCCGCGTCGAAGACGTCTTCTGGGAGACCCAGCTTGGCGAAGCGATCCCGAAGCTGCTCAAGGCTGGCCAGGACGCCCCGCTCGAAGCGGCGCTGGACCACCTTGCCCAAAGCGACGTGGGCGCCTACGAGGTTCTGATCGAACAGGCCGAAACCCTGTCCGAATCGATGAAGATCGAGAAAAACGGCGTTCGCTACGACATCCTGCTGATCGTCGCGCCCATCGTCGCCTGGACCCGGTACGCCATTCCCACCGGCCCCATTTCGGCCAGCGCGCAGCAAGCCCTGCTGGCCCAGCTTCACGGGCATGTCCTGTCGAGCAATGCGCGCACCACGTTGATGCCGCTGCTGGTCAGCGTGGACCAGATGCCGCGCACGTTCTCCGAGACCTGGCAATGGCTGCAACGCCTGGGCTCGCAGGCGCTGGGCGCCGAGACCACCAAGCCGGCGCTGAACACCGACACCGAAACCGCGAACATGCTGGCCGACACGCGCTACATCGTCGGCACGGTCGCCGTGCCCGAAGGCGAGCCGATCTTCCGTTGGCAGGAAAAGCTGGGCGATGCCGACGCCAGCCGTGATGCCTGCCTGGCGCAGTGGGCCGCGCAAGCGCAGCCCACGCTGGCCGCGCTGCTGCCGGGGTGCGGTTTCGAGGCCCTGCTGCCCGACGCCTACTACGTCAGCAACCGCGAAGCCGACCGTCAGGTGCGCCCGCTGTCGCTGCGCGCGGCGGTCAGCTGGCTGGAAGGCGCCGTCAACCTTGAAGCCTCGCAGCTCCGGGCCGTGGTGGCCGGCTGCGGCGAAGGCCGCATCGACGAATACCGCATCGGCTTTACCGCGCGCAGCAGCAACGACGTGTATTACGGCTGCGTGTGGCCGCTGTACGGCCGCGAGGAAGACCTGGTCATGGACGAAGGCCAGCCCGACGTGGTCGACGAGATCGCGGCACTGCTGAAGGAATACGGGGTCACGGACGTTCGCCGCATCCCCGGCGTGCTGCCGCCCGAGTACTGCGAGGACTGCGGCGCGCCCTACTTCCCGAATCCCCTGGGCGAACTGGTGCATGCCGAACTGCCCGAGGACGCCGAGGCCGCCCCCGCCCAGTTCCACTAGGCCAGCCATGCAAGCGGACATTTTCTGCCGGGTCGTCGACAACTACGGCGATATCGGCGTCTGCTGGCGTCTTGCGCGCCAGCTCGCGCGCGATTTCCGCTGGGATGTCCGCCTGTGGGTCGACGACTTGGCCAGCTTCTCGCACATCCAGCCCGGCATCTTGGCCGACGCCGCTCACCAGCAGTTGTCGGGCGTCGACGTCGTGCATTGGTCCGATGCACCCGACGCCACGCTGCAGGCGCGCGACGTCGTGATCGAGGCGTTCGCGTGCGATCCGCCCGAGACCTTCGTCGCGTCCATGCGCCGCAGCCACCCCGTCTGGATCAACCTGGAATATCTGAGCGCCGAAGCGTGGGTCGAAAGCTGCCACGGGCTGCCGTCGCAGCGGCCGGACGGCCTGGTGAAGCACTTCTTTTTCCCGGGCTTTACGCCGGCCACGGGCGGCCTGCTGCGCGAACCGGCCCTGGCCGTGGAGCGCGAAGCGCTGCAGGGCTCGGCGGACATGCAGGACGCCTTCCTGCGCTCGGCCGGCGTGCCAGACGATGCGCTGGCGCTGCGGCGCAGTGGCGCGCGCACCGTGTCCCTGTTTTGCTATCCGTCGGCGCCGGTGGCCGAACTGGCCCAGGCCCTGGCGGCCGACACGCGCCCTACCCTGCTGCTGGTGCCGCAGGGCGTCGCGCCCGCGCTGGAAGCGGCCTGCCAGTCGGCTGGCGCGCCGCGCGTCGTCCGGTTGCCCTTTCTGACTCAGCCCGATTACGACCGCCTGCTGTGGTGCGCGGACCTCAATTTCGTGCGTGGCGAAGATTCCTTCGTGCGGGCCGCCTGGGCCGCCCGGCCGCTGGTCTGGCAGATCTATCCCCAGGACGAAAACGTCCATCTTGAAAAGCTGGAAGCCTGGCTGGCGCGCTATCCGGCCCCCGAAACGGCGCATGCGCTGATCCGCGCCTGGAACGAGTCCGAACCCGGCCGGACGGCCCCGGCCGTCACCGCCGCGCTGGCGCCCGACGCCTGGCGCGCGTGGTCCGACGCAGCCCGCGACTGGAACGCCAGCCAGTCGGCCCTGCCCGGCCTGGCCGAAAATCTGGCCACGTTTTGCGCAGAGTTGGCCAAGAAACGTTAGAATAGAGAGTTTTCTGAGTTGCCCTGAATCTGTCGGGCCTCAACTATGACGCCTCCCGGGGTGTGCAAAGCCTCACGCGGCTTATGCAAGCGACGGCGAGTGCACCCATCACCCCCGGAGTTTTATCGATGAAAACCGCTCAGGAATTGCGAGTCGGAAACGTGGTCATGGTCGGCAAGGATCCCCTCGTGGTCCAGAAGGCCGAATACAACAAGTCTGGCCGTAACGCCGCCGTGGTCAAGCTGAAGTTCAAGAACCTCTTGACCGCCTCGGCCAGCGAATCGGTTTACAAGGCCGACGAAAAGTTCGAAGTCGTTCAACTGGATCGCAAGGAATGCACGTATTCCTACTTCGGCGACCCGATGTACGTCTTCATGGACGAAGAGTACAACCAGTACGAAATCGAAGCCGAAAGCATGGGCGACGCGCTCAACTACCTGGAAGAAGCGATGCCCGTGGAAGTGGTCTTCTACGACGGCCGCGCCATCTCGGTTGAACTGCCCACCACGCTCGTGCGCGAAATCACCTACACCGAACCCGCCGTCCGTGGCGATACCTCGGGCAAGGTGACCAAGCCGGCCAAGATCAACACCGGCTACGAACTGAACGTGCCGCTGTTCTGCGCCATTGGCGACAAGATCGAAATCGACACCCGCACCAACGAATACCGCAGCCGCGTCAACAACTGATCCGGCCCAGCGCAAAAAAGCCACACCATTTTCGGTCTGGCTTTTTTTTCGGCGGAGGGTACTTTGGCAGGGTGTGGCAAGGGGTCAAGACACCCCAACGCCCTATTGCAGCCGTTCGTCGTCCAGAAAATCCGGGACCGCCATGACTTCGATGCCGTCCTCGGCCAGGGCTTCGCGTTCTTCCACCGTGGCGGTGCCGCGGATGGGGCGGTCGTCGGCGTCGCCTTCGTGGATGCGGCGCGCTTCTTCGGCGAAGCGGGGGCCGACGTTTTCGGTGCTGCGCACCAGCGCGCGAACCTGGCGCATGACGGCGGCCTGCAGGGCCGCCATCTTTTCCGCGTCGGACGCGCCGGCCGGCACGAGCGGCTGGGCCGCGGGCGCGTGCAGGTGGGCGACATTCAAACGGGGAGCGGACAGGCGCTTGGTGATGGTGGCCGACCCGCAGACGGGGCACGTGACAAGGCCGCGCGCTTGCTGCGCGTCGTAGTCTTCGTGCGACCCGAACCACCCTTCAAAGATGTGGTCGTGGTCGCACTGGAGGTCAAAAACTTTCAGAGCCATGGCGTCTATATGGGGTGCAACTCCCAGAGTACAAGAAGGCGTGCTACTTGGCCCGGGTTTGCGCTGCCGGATTGCCGACCTGTGCCTGTTGCGCCTGCAAGGCGTCGATCTGACGCTGCAGGTCGCGCAGTTGCTGGCGCACGTCCTTCTGCTGGCCGGCCAGCGCCGTGGCTTCTTCGCGCGATTGCTGCTGACGCGCCGCGACCTGCTCTTCCTGCTGCAGCCGCACGGTGCGGTCAGCTTGCAGCGCGCTCAGTTCGGCGCTGCGGCTGGCCAGCAGTTTTTCGGCATGCGCGTTTTCGGCCTGCATCTTGATGCGCTTGATGTCCACTTCGGCGAGCTCGGCGGACTGCGCGACGAACGCGCGATACGTGGCTTCGGCCTGCTTGTCGGACTTGGTCTTGATCACGCGCCAGAAGTCCTTCTGCTGGAACAACGCGACGTAATACGTCAGGTCGTCGGGCTTGAACAACAGGCTGGCGCCGTAGGTGCCGTTGTAGGCCGTGCGCAGCTCCGACACCTGGCGGTTCTGGATCAGGCTTTGCAGCTCCGACACCGTGGAGGCCGGACGCGCAGCCGGCGGCGGCGCGGGCGGTGTCACGGGCGTGGAGGCGGCCTGCGTGTCCTCGACCTGTTTAACCGTGGGCCGGGGCGGTTCCGGCTGCGCGCTGGCGCAAGCGGCCAGACTTGTCAGGACCGAGCCCAACAACGCCACGCGGGTGGCGCCACGGATAAATTGGACGTTCATATTCACCCCAAAAAAACGGTTGCGGAACTATATCAATTTATTTCTGCCGACAGAGCAATGCTCGTCTGATTCGGCTTCGAAACTGTGGCCCCGTACGGGCCATTCCCTATTGCGGGTTCAAGTCGTCTCGGCAAGGCCGTCGGCCGATTCGTTCTGCGCGGCGCCCAAGTGCAGCTTGCGCATCTTTTCCCATAGCACCTTGCGGCTGATGCCGAGCGTGTGCGCGGTGTCCTGACGGCGCCAGCCATTGGCTTCCAGCGCCGCGAGCACGCGTTCGCGTTCGGCGCGTTCGGCATCGGTGAAGCTGGCGGGATCGAATCGCACAGCCGCCGTGCCGGCCAGCCGAAGCGGTTCGGCCAATTGATCGAAGATGCGCTCGATGCGCGGCTGGTCCCAGGCCTGGAACTGCCGCCGCACGATGGCCACGCGCTCGGCCACGTTGGACAGTTCGCGCACGTTGCCCTCGTAACGCGTGCGCGCCACGCGGTCCAGCAGCCAGGGCGGGGGCTCGTCCTGCACGCCCTGGCTCAGCAGCAAGGCGCGAAAGATCGCCGCCTTCTCGTGCGGACCGCGCTGCTCCAGATTGGGAATGCGCAGCTCGATGACCGCCAGCCGGTAATACAGATCCGCGCGGAATTCGCCCTGCCCCACCAGCATCCGAAGATCCTTGTTGGTGGCGGCAACCAGACGAAAGTCCACCGGCACCTCCGCCGTTGAACCCAGCCGCGTCACCGTGTTCTGTTCCAGCACCCGCAACAGCTTGACCTGCTGGTACAGCGGCAGATCGCCGATCTCGTCCAGGAACAGCGTGCCGCCGTGCGCCTGCTCGAAATACCCTTTGTGCGCACCGATTGCACCCGTGAACGCGCCCTTCGCGTGGCCAAAGAAATGCGCTTCGAAGAGGCCTTCGGGGATGGCGCCGCAATTGACCGCCACGAACGGCCCCGCGCGCCATGCGGCCTCGTCATGCAGCAGGCGCGCGATACGCTCCTTGCCCACGCCGGTTTCGCCGTGGATCAGCACATTGCTGCGGCAGTCCGCGTAGACCCCGGCTTCGGCCAGCAGGTCCTGCATGGCCGCGGATACGGCGATCAGCGGCTGCTCGCGCCGGGGCGCCGCGCGGTCCAGCTGGTTCAGCGTGCCCAGCAATTCCGTCAGCAACTTGCGCAGGTCCGCGCTGGTAAAGGACAGCGGCAGCGTATACGAGTATTCCGGCGGGTAGAAGCGCGGATCGCGCCCTCGCGCCTCCGCCGCCACCCAGATGACCGGCATGCCTTGCGCCGCCAGCCAGTCGTAGCCGCCGAAGCGCTTGTCGCCCATCACGGACACGGACACCAGCGCCACCGCGCGCCGCGACACGTCGCGTGGCGGCGGGAACGCCGTGCCGGCGTCGGCCCGGATCAGCGACACGTCCATGCCGGCCAGACAGCGTTCGGCGCGGCTGGCGATGTCGGAGGCGCCTTCCCAGACGTACACGTCAAAATCTTCGCGCGCGAAATTCTCGCTCATCGCTTGGCCCATGCGGGAGGGAAGGAAATGGAATTCAGGAGCGTTGTCATCAGTACACCAGGCGGGGTTTGCCGCAATCCACGGATATCAGGGCGACGTCGGTCTGGCCCACGCTCAGGCCCAGCACATCGAGCAATTGCTGCAGCGCCACGGACAGCGAGCTGAGCAAGGGGTCCAGCAGCACCATGACGACCGACAGCACGCCGCCGACCTGGCCGCTGCCGTTCAGGGCCAGCGTGCCGACCGCGTTGACCCGGCACTGCCGGATCGCATCCGGCGTCAGCGCCAGCGCGCACGTCACATCGCTGATGGGCGCCAGCAGCAGCGAGTTCAGAATGCCGCCCACCAGTTGCAGCGTGCCGCCCAGCACCCCGGTCAGGCCGCCGGTAGTCAAGCGCGCGCTCAACTGGTCCATCGCGGTCTTGGACCACTGCATGTCGTTGACCACCTTGGAGATCGTCTTGCCCGCGTTGTTCTTGTCGCCGCCCACCAACTGGGTCGCCAGGTCCTTGCGCTGCGCTTCGGTCAATGGCGTGCCGGTGTTGAAAAGGTCGCCCAGGATGCCGCCGATCAGCGCGTCCGTGAGGTTGGCGGCCAGCTTGGACAGGTTTACGTTCGTGGCGTTGACGGTGGCCGTGGCGTTGGGCGATGGCGGCTCGGTCAGCGTGACCGAAACGGGCGCCGTCGAACTGAACACCGGCAGCGTTACCCGCGCCGTGAGCGGCAGGATGCCCAGCACGTTCAGGACCTGATGGCGGCCGATTGCGGTGAACGCGCTCGGTTCGCAGCGATTGGTAAGCGACTGGAAGTTTGCGGCGCTGCTGTCCGTGGCCGACGTCATGCCGGGAAAGCGCCCCAGGCAGACGCTTGCTGCGGCCGACGTCACGTCGATCACCGCCTGGTTTTCCTGCAGCGGCGCCTCGCACAGCTTGCGCAGCGTGCCCGTCGATTGCGCCACGTCGATGATGATGGGCAGGTCCACCTTGGTGTTCAGGGTGTTGGCCAGCAAGGGGCCGACCAGCGGAATGTTGGTGGTGTTGACGCGCAGATAGACGCGAATCCCGGCGCTGATCGCCTGCGTGCCCACGCCGCCCACGCCCACGGACGGCGGCTCGACGATGCGAACACGTGCGTCCAGGCCAAGCAAGGGCACGCTCAGCCCCAAATTGATCAGGTTGCTGCCGTTGGCGATGACCAAGGCGGTTTCCAGGACGTTGAGCGCGTTGACCTCGGCCTGCAACGCGGCGCTGGCGTCGCCGCCCGCGACGTGCAGATCCAGCACACCGCCGTCGCCCAGCAGTTTCACCGGCAGATTCAGCGGCATCACGGCCAGGACGGTGTTGATGGCGTTGCGCAGCAGCGCCACGTCGGCGGTGGCCGTTGCCTGTTTGTCGATGACGCTGAGCGTCGCGTTCAGCAACTGGCCCAGCGTCAGGGTGTTGAGCGCGGCCAATTGTTCGGGCGTGCCCACGCCGGCCACGGCCGACAGCGGCAGGCCCAGCGCTTCCAGCAGACCGGCCGGCGTGATGTTGACGTTGGCCAGCCCCGCGGCATCCAGCACGTCCAGTTGCGACGGCGAAGCACCCGCCGTCGCCAACAGCTGCGACAGCAACCCGCCGCGCTCCAGCCGCAGGAGGCGCGATCCCACCGTGAAGGCGGCCACCGGCGGCGTGCGGGTCGCCACCGCCGCGGCCGACGCCGTGACGCCGTCCACGCCGGGGACCAGATTGGCCAGCTGCTTGCGCATCGCCACCCGCACCGCGTTGTAGGCCTGCCCGCCCGCCGCGTCGAACACGTGCACGCCGCTGGCGTCGGACCGCACCGGATCCCACACCTTGCACTCCACCGTCAGGTCGGCGGCCGTGAACGTGTCAAGAATGTCCGGCAGATTGGCCAGGGCGGATGCGCGGCCTGCGGCGGCGGCGCGCGTGCAGTCCGCGCTGGCGCCCAGATTCAGGACCTGCACCGCCGACAACGCGGCCAGATCCGCCGCCTTCTGCATCTCGCGCTTCATGTAGGCCCCGTAGCCCAACTGCAGCACGCCCAGCAACACCACCGCCACCAGCACCGCGAACACGGCGGCGACGGTCATGCTGCCGCGTTGCCGCGGCGGCGGAGGGAAACGTTGATGGCCGGCTGACATGCGCTTGCGACTCCGTCTGGGCATGCGGCGGGAGCGCCCCGCCGAGGGGAGCTATTGGACGTTGGGGATTTCCACGTTCCGGTCGAACCACACGGGAATGGGCTGCTTGAAGCTTTCCACGTAGCGGTTCCACGCGGCCGTGGAGACCGGCCCCAGCACGGGCAACGCATTGCCGGCCCGCCGTCCGTCAGCCTGCGCGGCAAGCAGCCCGCGCGTCACGTCGCCGAAGGCCTCCGGCGCGGCGGGGGCCGAAGAGGCGGCCGATGCCGTCGTCGCCGTTGCTGCAGTCGGCGCCGCCGGCATCGGCGTCTGCACCTGCTGCACCACCGGCCTGTCCGGCATGGCGGTCGGGGACGCCGCGGCGTCCGTCACGGCGGACATGCCGCCCGTCAACGGCGCATTCGTCTGCGCGTGTACCGCAGAAGGCGCCATCGCGGCGCAGGCCAGCATCAAAAGCGCGTGCGGAAGGGAACGGATCATGGCGGATTTCCTGAACATTGGGTTAACGCACGATAGGACCATTGCCCAGCCCTTCCATCAGCGGGCTCATCCTGGGCAGCACAACCTGCTCGCCGCTGGACACCCGGGTGGCCGACGCGGAAGACGCGCTTGGCGCCGGCGCCAACTGGCCACGAATCTCGGTGGCCATGCGCAGCACCTGTCCACGCGCCTCCTCGCCCAGTTGCGCGCGCGCCATCACCTGCTGCGCGCGCAGCGAATCGCCCTCGACCAGCAGCAGCACCGCCAGATTCGCCAGCACCTTGCCGCTATCGGGCGTCAACTCGGCCGCCTGCCCCAGCGGCACGCGCGCGCCCGCCGGATCGCCCGCGCGCAGCCGCGCATAGCCCAGGTCGCCGAGGATCCGCGCGTCCATGGGCGACTGCCGGGCCGCCCGCCCCAGGTAGTCCGCCGCCTGGTCGAACTGCCCGCGCCCGCCGGCGATGAGGCCCAGGCCATGCCAGCCCTCGGCCGCCTGATCGGTGGTGGTCAGCGCGCGGTAGGCCGCTTCGCTTAACGCGGTCTGGCCGGTCTGGCGCAGCGCCTCGGCGCGCAGGACGGCCACGCGCGGATCATTGCCGAACTTCTGCTGAAAGCCATCGATATACGCCAGCGACGCGAAGTAGCGGTCCTGCCGCTGCGCCTCGACGATCAGGGACAGCATCAGCTCCGGCTCCTTGGGCCGCCGCTTGCTTTCGGCCTCGTCCTCCTGCTGCCGCATCAGCGCCTGCTCCTGCTGCTGTTGCTGGATCAGTTGCCAGGCGGATTCCGCCTTGTTGGTCTGGCATCCGGCAAGACCCGCGCCAATGACCAGCACCGTAACCACAAGCCCCCAGCGCGACCGGTTTTCCATTCTGCCGTCCATCACATCCCTCCCATGCGCGACAAGCCGCGCAACACCGCGATAAACCCCGCGCCGCCCGTCACGATCAACAGGGCGGGCAGCAGCGTCACGATCATGACGCCGGTCATCTTGACCGTGGTCTTGCCCACCTTCTCCTTCAGCTCCAGGCGCCGCTTGTCCCGCAGGCGCTCGCCGAAGCGGTTCAGCGGCTCCTGCACGGCGCCCCCATGCTGATCCACCTGCGCGATCAGGCGGCAGATGGCGGACAGGTCGTCGTTGTCAAAACCCGTGGCCATGCGGGCCAGCGATTGTTCGCGCGTGCGCCCGCGCACATACAGTTCCGAGGCCAGCCGCAATTCCGAAGCCAGCACCGGCAGCACCTGGCCGAACTCCTTGACCAGCACCTGCAGGCTCTGGTCGATCGACAAGCCGACGCCCTGCAATAGACGCAACAGGTCGATCAGCAAAGGCAGCTCGTCGGCGGCCTGACGGCGGCGGCGCGCCAGGCGGCGCTGCACGATCCACTTGGGCAGCATGTAGCCGATGGCAAACGCCACGAATCCCGCGACAAACGCGCGCAACGGCATCTGCGGCACCTGCTTGTGCCAGTCCAGCAGAATCACAGCCACCGGCAAGAGCAGCGCCAGGCCAAACCTGACCAGCACGAAGCGCGAACGCGCGGTGCCGGGCTGGGAGTAGCCAGCCATGTCGACCAGCTTGCGGTCTTCGGCGGCCAGCAGCGCGTCGGCGAGCCGGCCTTCGCTCAGGCGCTTGCCGAACGTATCGGCCACACGCGCCGCCGCGGCCAGCCTGCCGCGTCTTTCTTCTCTGGGCGCCGCGGATGCCGCTGCGCCTCCCCGCGCCGCCAGCGCCTGATCCACCACCTGGCGGCTGCGGTCCTGGCTGCGCAGGCGCCGCGCCATGCCCAGCCCCAGCACCACCAGACCCGCCGCCACCAGCATCAGCGCCATCGCCAGCACGGTGTTCGCGTTCAAGGATTGGAGGGTGTCCATGCGCCGCCTCCCCTCAGATGGCCTTGGCCATGCGATACAGCCAATAGCAGCCGCCGATCTGCAGGCAGACCGCGGTCAGCAGCATCTTGAAGCCCTGCGGGTCTTCCCACAGGCCCATGAACAGGTTGTTGTTGGCGACGATGATGAAGCCGGCCACGCCTACGGGCAGCAGCGCCAGGATCCAGGCGGACAGCCGGACCTCTGCCGAGCTTGCCGTCAGCTCATTGCGTGCCTGGGCGACATCGCGCATAAAGGCCGCCATGCGCTCCAGCACCTGATCGCTGCGCCCGCCAAAGCGCATCGCCAGCGACACCACGGCCGCCACCATGTACAGCTCCTTCAGCCCGTACATGCGGGACACGTGCGCCAGCGCCGCGTCCAGTTCTTTCGAGCTGCTCAGGCTGGCGGCCGTCTCCACCACTTCTCGCAGCGGCTCATCGGTGGCGGCCGCCGCCGTGCGGAATGCCGCGGCGATGCTGTTGCCGATGGTCAAGAGGCGCACGATGTTGTCCAGGAACGCGGGCAACTGTGAAATCATCCGGCGCTGACGCTTGTCGGCCCTCAGCCATAGCAAGAAGTACGCAAACACGGCCAGCAGCAGGAACGTCACAGCGCCCGACAGCGGTCCCAGAAAGGCCCACGCCAGCGCCCCGCCCGCGACGACAGGCAGCGCGATGCGCAGGTAAAGGCCGACGCTTTGCCGCAGGCCGGCCAGCCGCAGCAAACGGTCCCAGCCGGCGTGGCCGCTGCGGAACTCGCGCGCGTTCTCGGCAAAGGGCGAGTCTCCCGCCGTCTCTTCGCGGCCGCGCGCCAACTGGCTGTCCAGGAACGCGGAACTGGCGGCCCGGCGCGCGCTGCGGTCGGCGTGGCGCCACAGCAGCACCGCGCCCACGGCCAGCACCGCCGCCAGACTCAACAGCGCCATCACGTCCTGCATCAGCGCCTCCGGCTCCAGAAGCCACCCCCGCCATCGCGGTCGTCCGGCGCGTTGTCGTTGGCGCGCGCCTCGTTGCGCAGCTTGGCCAGCTTGGGCGTGTGGGGATGGATGCCCAGCCAGTTCCACCGATCCCGCTCCTCGCCATCCGGCGTCGCAAACGGGTCGTGGCGGTATAGCTCCTGCGTGGAGATGACGTTGTCGCCCATGCCGGTGATCTCGGTAACCGACAGCACGCGGCGTTTGCCGTTGGACAGGCGGCCGATCTGCACAATGAAATCCAGCGCGCTGGCAATCTGGCGCCGCAGGCTGTCTTCGCTGCCCTGGAATCCGGCAAAGCCGGCCAGCATCTCGATCCGGTACAGGCATTCGCGCGGCGAGTTCGCGTGAATGGTCGCCATCGACCCTTCGTGGCCGGTGTTCATGGCCTGCAGCATGTCCATGACCTCGGCGCCGCGCACTTCGCCCACCACCACACGGTCCGGCCGCATCCGCAGGCTGTTGCGGATGAGTTCGCGGATGGTCACCGCGCCGCTGCCGTCAAAGCCGCCCTGGCGCGATTCCAGCCGCACCACGTGCGGATGGTTGAGCGACAGTTCCGCGGTGTCCTCCACCGTCACCACGCGCTCGTTCTCAGGAATGAAGAACGCCAGCGCGTTCAGCAGCGACGTCTTGCCCGAGCTGGTGCCGCCGGACACCAGGATGTTGCAGCGGTTCTTCACGGCCTCGTTCAGCAGGCGGTAGATCGCTTCGTCGAAGGTGCCCAGCGTCAGCAAGTCCGCCGGTTTGAGCGGGTCCTGCCGGAACTTGCGGATCGACACCATGGGACCGTCCACCGCCAGCGGCTCGATCACCACGTTCAGCCGGCCGCCGTCGGGCAGGCGCGCATCCACCATCGGGCTGGACTCGTCCAGCCGGCGGCCGATGGGCGCCAGGATTCGGCGCACGATGCGCAGCACATGCTGGTTGTCGGTAAAGCGCAGCGACTCGCGGGCCAGCACGCCGCGGCGCGAGACAAAGACGTTGTCGTAGCCGTTGATCAGGATGTCTTCGACGGCCGGATCCGCGAGCAGGTCTTCCAGCGGCCCCAGGCCCGCCAGCTCCTTGGTCAGCGCCTCCGCAATGGCGCGCATTTCACTTTCGTTGATCGCGACCCGGCGCATCCGCACGAAGCTCGCGACCTCGATGTCCACGAATTCCTGAATGGCCGATCGCGCCCACCGGCCAAATTCCGCACCCAGTTCCTCGATGCGGGACAGCAGATGCTCGTAGGCCGCCGTCTTCACTTCCTGGTAGCGGTCCGACGCCGAGAAGCCTTTGTCGCCGTCGCCGCCGAACTCTATCGTCGCTGTCATGATCATGTCGGATTCCGTAACCGTCCGTCTGTTTCGCCGTCAGGCGCTGTTGGCCTTCAGCCGATCACCATGCGGCGATGCACGCCGGGCAGCCAGGTCGCCAGCCAGCTTGCGTGCCCGCCGGGCGAGGTTTCCTCGGCGCACAGGCGTTCGGCCAGCGTCTGCACCGCGCGCACGTAGACGTCGCGCTCGGCCTCTTCGTGCAGCAGATGGCCGCGGTTGGTGCACACCATCAGCGGCAGCGTGCGGTCCGGCAGCGTGCCCACGAGTTCCAGGTTGAAGCGCTCAGAAATCTGCTTGGCCGTCATGCCGTAGCGCTCGTCATAGCGGTTGACGATGAGGCCAAGGGTGGAGCGGTCCACGTGTAGTTGCTCCAGTTCCTGCAACAGCCCGGCCAGCGACACCAGCGCGCCCACGCTCTGGTCGGTCACGATCCAGTTCAGCTGCGAGTTGCGCGCCAGGCCCGACACGAACTCGGCATTGGTGAAGCCGCCCGCGTCGGCCACGACCACCGAGAAATGCTGACGCATGCGTTCAAACACCAGCAGCGAATCCGACTGCGACACTTCGCGCATCTGTCCCAGATCGCGCGGCAGCGACAGCACGCTCAGGCCATTGGCCGTGTGCGCCATCGCCGATCCGAGCAGCGTGGAATCGAGGCGGCGCAGATTGCGCGCCGCCTCGGCAAAATCGAAGTCGCCGCCGATGTTCAGGTACAGCTGGCAATCGCCCACGGGCCAGCCCAGGTCCATCAGCGCCACGCGGCTGGACAACGGCAGCGGCTCGCCCGGCGGTTGGGAAGCCTTGGCGGCGCGCTGGTTGTGCGCCAGCTTCAGGCGGTCCTGCACCATGCCTGCCAGATGGACGGACAAGGTGCTGGTGCCCACGCCGGGACGCGCGCCCATCAGCACGACGCTGCGGCGCGTGCCGTCCGTGCGCCCGCCCGACGGCCGGTCGAGCACGCGCAGCACCACTTCCCGAACTTCCTGCGGCGCCACGGACGGATCGACGAAATCAACCGCGCCCGCACGCAGCGCGGCGATCGCGCCCTCCGGCTGGCTGACGTAGCCGACCGCCACGCGCGGCAGCGTTGGCGCGATGCGCGCCAGAAGGCGCGCCAGTTCGGCGGACTTGAACAGCTTGCCGGGTTCGTCGTCGCTCAGTGAGAAATCCAGGAACACCACCTGCGGCGCCAGCTCGGTCAGGCGCCGCGCCAGTTCCTCGATGCGCGGCGACTCCTGGGTCAGCACGCCCAGGTCACCCAACGCCATTCCCAATTGCGCGGCGATCGCACTGCCCTGAGAACAAAACAGGAACCGCGTGCCGTTCTGCAGGCCCACTCCTTCGCTGGCATGTGTCTTCATATTGGTCACCGTGAGAATCCCGGCATCTGTTG
The DNA here is from genome assembly GCF_022346505.1 of Achromobacter sp. ACRQX. Lineage (NCBI taxonomy): Bacteria > Pseudomonadati > Pseudomonadota > Betaproteobacteria > Burkholderiales > Alcaligenaceae > Achromobacter > Achromobacter sp. ACRQX. The sequence continues at coordinate 97,097 of NZ_JAKRML010000006.1, read as the reverse complement.
GCCGCTTGCCGGGCCGGTCAGGTAATAACCCCAGGCATTGAACGCCGTGTCGGTCTGCTCCTGCCGCGCGCCCGGCAGCGGCAGGGCCACGCCGCGCGCGATCGGGCGCACCAGGCGCGGCGTCACGACGATGACCAGTTCGGTGTCTTCCTGGGAATAATCGACGCTGCGAAAGAACGCGCCGATGATGGGCAGGTCGCCCAGCATGGGCACCTTGTTGACCATCGCTTTCGTCTGGCGCGACACCAGGCCGCTGATCACGAAGCTTTCGCCATCGCCCAGTTCGACCATCGTGTCGGCGCGCCGTGTGCGCAGCGCCGGAATGATGGTGCTGGTGTCTTCGCTGGTGTTGATGGCGATGCCGTTGGTGTAGTCGAGCTCGCTGGCCTCGGGCGCCACCTTCAGCGCGATGCGGTCGCGCGACAGCACGGTGGGCGTGACGGTCAGGCCGATGCCGAAGGGCTTGAAGGTCACGTTGACCGTTCCCAGCCCGCCGGCCTGCGGAATCGGCAGCTCGCCGCCCGCCAGGAAGCTGGCGCTCTGGCCTGTCAGCGCGACAAGCGTCGGTTCGGCCAATACGCGCGCCATGCCGTTGGTCTGCAAGAGGCGCAGGCGCGCCGCAAAGTTGTTGGAGTCATAGAACAGCGAGAACCCGGACGCCAGCGCGCCGCCCAGGCTGGCGGGCATGGTGGAGCTGCCGCCGCTCCAGGGGCCGTTGCTGGCCGTGAAGCTGATGCCGGCCGCCTTCATCACCGAACGCGACACCTCCACGACCTTCACTTCCACCTGCACGACGCCGCCCGTGCCGGCGGTGGACAGGTCCACCACATTCTTGTCGCCGCCCACAGCGGCGGCCGCCATGGTGGCCGAGGCGATCTGCCCGAGCGGCGATTCGGCGTGGCCTGACACGACCGCGTGGCCGTCCGCAATGTCCACGTTGGCACCGCCGCCCAAACCACGGCTGGCCAGTGCGCCCTGCACGCCGCTGCCGACGCGCACGGTCCATACCTGCGGCGCGGCGTTGCCGCCCGTCCAGACCTGTAGCCGCGTGGTGCCGGGCTTCTTGCCGTACAGCAGCACGGCGCCCGCGCGGTTGCCGGTAGCCGGCAGCACCTTCACATCCGCCACGTCCGGATCGCCGATGGCGATGCGCGACGGCGCGCCGTGGTCGAGCATGACGGTCTGCTGCTCTCTGACCGCCATTGAAATATCGCGGGCCGGCGCGTTTGCGCCGGTCGCTGGGGCCGCGGTTTGTGCCAGGCTGATTCCCTCGTGCGTCATCGCCGCGGCGGCCGACAGAAGGCAGATCATGGTAGTGCGCTGAAGTTTCTTCATAGTGCCGGATCTGATGATGGGATTCTTCGGCTGCGGGCCGCGCCTGGTGCGCCCGCCGCCCCGTTCAGTAGCGCACGTGCTCGGATTTGTCTCCTCGAATGATTTCCACCGTCCGGCCGCCGCCGGTCCCTTGGGGCCGGACTGCCGGCCGGGCTGCGGAACCACGCGCGGCGGGCGCCAGAGCGGCGGCCGTGCTGCCATCGAGCTGTACCAAACTTTCGCCCGCGAAGGCGCGGTTCGGGCCCGTCAGCAGCGACTCGCGCTGCGCGGGCGTCAGATCCGCCCGCACCGGCAACACCGTGCCGCGCGGGGCGAACAGGGCCACATCCGGCATGCTGTCGTCGCCCACCGGCCGCAGGGCCAGCTGCAGACGGCCCGCGCGGCTGGCCAGCATCAATTCGTTCACGCGATCCACCGGCACCGCCAGCACCGCGGTGCGCGCCGGCTGGCCAGGACCGCCTTGCTGCAAGGCAGGCTTCTCGTCCGGTCCTTCCACCGTGGCCTGGCCATAGGCCAGCACGCGCACCTGCGACTGCAACAGGCGCGCCTGGCCCGAGGCGACTTCGGGGCTTTTCTCGATCATGAAGAACACGTCCACCATGTCGCCCGGGACAATGCGGTTGCCCCCGCCGACAACCTCGTCCACCGCGATGGCGACGGCGCGCTCGCCCGCCTTGAGCTGGCGCGCCAGCCCCTGCGTCAGCAGGCTGGGCACGATCGGATCGCCCACGGCAATGTCCGCCCTTGTCACCGCGCCATCCAGCGGCGCGACGTCGGCAAAGCCGCCGGACAACGCAGCCTGCCACTGCACCACCGTCAGCATGCGTGCGCTGTCGATGCGTGAACCGGCCGGGATCGCCTCGCGCGCCACAACCACCGGATACAGCTTGACCGGCTCTGCCGGCGCAACAGCCACCGGCGCCGGCGCCACGGTGGCTGCCGGGCGCGGCGGCGCCGACGCCAGACGCCAGGCCACGAACGCAAGCGCGACGCCCGCCACCAGCAACAATCCCGCGACGATCTTGCTCAGACTGCTCATGGCGTCCCCTGCGATATCTGCACGACAGCCTGCGAATGCAGCCTGCTTGGAATCCAGTTGCGGTTTGCGCCCGGCAAGGCGGTGACCAGGCCACGCACGGTCTCCAGCAGCGGCCAGGTCTGCGTGTTGTAGGTCATGGCGACGGTGGCGCAGTCGGCCTGCGCCCCGCCTGCGCCGCTCCACGCGCACGGCGCGCGCGTAGCACTGCACAGCACCGCCGATCCGGCGGAAAACGTTCGCATTGCCGCCACGCAGGCGATGGCCGGCACGTCGGACTGGCCGCTAAACCGCGCATGGACGGCGGCGCGCGCGCCGTCTGCGGCGGCGGCGGCCAATTGCTGCTGCATCCAGAACAGCGCACCGAATCCGACCACGCCGCAGATGAAGAGCAGCAGCACCGTGAGCGTCAGCGAAAACTCCAGCGCCGCGATGCCGCGCTGGCGCGCGCGTGTCTTGATGCCGTTGAGGGTTCTCGGCGTCGCGCGCATGTCAGCTACCCCCGCCCAGGGCGTCGCCCAGATGCACCGTGGCACGGGCGCTCAGCACGCTAGAAGCCGGCATCAGCGCCGTGTTCAAAAATGGCACGGCCGGCAGGAGCGGATGGGCGCCGTACGCGTACGACACGTTGACTTCGACCTGATCCTGCGCCAGCGGCAAGCCGCTGCACGCGCCGCCGGCCGCGCTGGTCAGGGCGCCCGCACTGCCGCAGACCGCAACCTGCACGGGTCCGGCGGACATGGCGCTGATCCACGCCGCCTGCGACAGCGCCGATTCTCGTCCCGCTTCCGCCCGCGCCGAGAGCGACGCGGTGCCCGGCTGCCACTGCAGGATCTTGCGCGCGCCGTCCTGCGCGGCGAGCGTCACGGAATGCTGCGCGGCGACCACCAGGGAATACGTCAGGATCCCGTAGAACACCAGGAAGAACACCACGAATACCAGGGCGAATTCCACGGAATAAGCGCCGCGCTGAAGGCGGCCAGGCCCAGATATGCGGCATAGGGAATCTGGCGCGCGCGGTTGCTCAGTGCCCAGACGCCCGACACGGCCAGATACAGCAAGCTGTGCAGACCGGCCAGCACGCTGGCCAGCACCAGAGTGACCATCAGCGGCGCAAAGCCCAGCAGCAATCCGAGCACGGCGATGGCCTTGATATCGCCGGCCCCCATCAGACGCCAGCGCCACAGCGGCAGGAAAAGCGCCGCCGCCAGAAATCCGGCCAGCGTCGGCAGCCATCCGCTCCATCGCGGCGGATAGGCCCAGCCGGGCGCCAGCAAGGCCGCCAGCAGCCAAAGCAATTGGGCCGCGAATCCCACGACGATCAGCCGGTTGGGGACGCGGCGATGACGCAGATCGCCATGGATCAGCGCCAGAATCCAGCATGTGAACAACAGCCACCACAGCAGCACCCCTGGATACAAGGCTAGACCTTCCAAAAATCCGGTAACACGACAGGCGCGCCATGGCGGACGCAGCCCCCATCAACCAAACGAGGCCGGGTTGCGGCGTCGCGCTGCGGTGGCCCGACCACCGCAGCGCGATTCCGCTTGCGCCTCAGCCGGCGCCGCCAGCCGGCGGCGTGGTGCCGGTACCTGCCTTGGCGTTGTCCAGCTTGGTGCCAAGGTCCTCGAACATGCCTTTCAAGGAACCGGTAAAGGCGCCCACCGCCACAATGAGGGCCACCGCCACCATGCCTGCGATCAGCCCGTACTCCAGGGCGGTGATGCCGTCTTCGTCATTCCAGAACTGCGCAAGTGTTGCTTTCATAACAAGCTCCATGAGCATCGATTGACGACCGAGGCCGTTGTTGCGTGAACAGAACCAGCCCCTTCAAATCCTGAACCGCCCGCACGCCACTGCACTGCCGCGACGGGGACCCAGGGACCTGCTAACCCGGCCCAGGTGAGGCGCCGGGAGATCTGTGCGGCGCCTCAGCAGGCGCCGATTCAATGATCGAGTCGATACGCTGCGCCATGCGCGCGCGAAAGCGTTGGGAAGCCCGCTGCAAATGCCAGCGCATGAGCAGCAAGGTAATGATGGACAAGGCGAATGCGATATACGGCAGCATGGCGCCCCCGATATACCCGCCGGCGGCGTCATTGGCGGCGGTGCAGATAACCGCGCCGGCGGCCGCGCCCGTGTAATGCATGCCGCATACCGCGACGGCCATCAATATGGCGGCGCCGATACGCTGGCGTTCATTCTGCGTATTGAATGCAAGCCAGAGTGCGGCGGTGGCCGCAATGACGGCAATCAGCACCGACAAGACCACCAGGGGAAGATTCCAGAGCAGAACCGCCGGCATGCGCGCGGCACTCATACCGACATAATGCATGGACGCGACGCCGAAGCCTGCGGCGCACCCGCCGATCAGGCACCGGATAAAAGTGAATCGCTCGCGTCCGACATACCAGAAGGCCCAACCGGAAAACCCGGCGGCCACCAGAAAGCTGAGTAGGGTCAGCCCCATCTGATAACCGACTTCAAACGGCAGGTTCTGCGCCAGCATGCCGATGAAATGCATGCTCCAGATGCCCACGCCGCCCATCGCCACCGCGCCGATGACCACATAGCCGAGGCGGATCTCGCCGTCCTGCGTTTCGGCGCGGATGCCCGCCGCCGCCAGCAGGGCGACGTACGAGCCCAGGGCCGCGATCAGGAACGACAGCGCCACCAGGCCGCTATCGAAGGAGAGCGGGACGATGTCGCCCGGGCTCATGAAAGCTCCTTGTGTGGTGACCGGCAGCGGTTATGTGCGGCCGGCAGGTAATTGCAGTGCATCTCGCAGTAATTCCCAGCCATATGAATCTCCGGGAGGGTCCACACATTTTGCGTATTTTTGATACGTGACCTCAGTTTATATATTGCCAAATCATACGCATCAGGGTTTTCACTGAATTTCGCAATGTTGCGACACGCCAGTTGTAACGGATACTCCCAACTTCGAGGGAATCGTATAAAAAACACCCCAATCTCGCCTATCTTTCAACCAACGAATTAATGGGGACATCGGGACAATTGAGCGCGGAAGGCATATTGCACGTCGTACAACCGCAGTTTGAAATCCATTGTCATTGTTCAGACAATACTGGCACCATATAAACGGCCTTAATCGAAACTTTCCATTACTGGTGACGCAACCCCCTATTCCACTCGACACGCGATCTTTGTCGGCTCGGCCTTCACATGAGCAAGCAGAAATGAAAGATAAAAAAGGCATACGAGTGAACATTCAGGGCGGCCCGTTGGCCCTGGCCCTGTTTTGCATGATGGCAACGGCCTCGCCCGCCCGCGCGGAGGGACCGTTACGGGGCAATCCGGTGGACGCCCTGCCAAGGCTGGAACGTCCGCCCTCGGCAAGGCAGCCGCCGCCGGTGGTCCAGACCGCCACCCCGGAGCAACTGGCCTTGCAGGCCCGGCTGGCGCAACGGATCGTGCCGCGTAACTTCGACGTCACCGGGGTGCGCGCCATTCCGTTCGAGGAAGTGTCCGCAATACTCGCCCCGCTGGCGGGCAAGGAAATCAGCCTGGGTGAGCTGGTCGCTCAGGTGGACAAGATCACGCAGCTGTACCGCGACAAGGGCTATCCCCTGTCATTTGCGCTGGTGCAGAACCAGACGTTCGCAAACGGCCTGGTCGTCGTGACGGTGGTCGAAGGCTATATCGCCAATGTTCGGATCGACGGCGACATCGGCAATGCGCAGGACCGCCTTGAAACACTGGCCGCGCCGATGCTCGCGGAACGGCCGCTCAGCCAGGTCACGCTAGAGCGCCAGCTGAACCTCATGCGTACCGTGCCAGGCGTCAGGTTCACGCCCAGCCTGGATCTGCCCCGCCGCGCAGACGGCGCCACCGAATTGTCGCTGACGGCCAGCCGCCAGCCCGTCAACCTGAGCGGCGACATTGCGGACCTGGGCACCGGCATGCAACCCGTAGTGAATGTCACGACCAATAGCCTGACGCCATTGGGCGAGCAAGTGAAGCTCACTGCGGCAGTGCCGTTCAATACCGATGACGTCAAATACGTGTCCGGCGAAATCCGGGTGCCGATCGGCGCAGATGGCCTGTCGGTCAAGGTTGACGGTTATTACTATGATGCGCGCCCGCAGGACGACGCGATCGAGCTGCTGGGTTTTGATCGGCGAGTCAAAAACGATCGTATCGGCGTCGGCGTCAGTTATCCGTTCCTGTTGAACAACCGGCGTTCGCTGACCGGGACATTGGGGGTATATGCCGCCAATTCCAAAGACCGTTACGAAGCCCGCGAATCCGACCGGTGGCTGCAGCAAGACGCGCAGGTGCGCGCCGCGACAGCCGAGATGCGTTATATCCAGGTTTCAGAAACCAAAGCGACGGACGTCACGTTGACGGCCGCCAAGGGGTTTGACGCCGCAGGCGCAAAAAAGGATATCTCGACCAACTACGGTTATTCCGCGACGCCACGGCTGGACCTGGACTTCACGCGCTACAACCTGAACGCCCGGCAGACATTCGCGCTGCCCCACCAGTTCGGACTTGTGTTCTCCGGCGCGGGGCAGTATTCCAGCAATATCCTGCCCTCTTCCGAGCAGATCTCCTTTGGCAGCTGGCGGTTTGCCATGGGTTATCCGCAGGGTGAGCAAAGCGGGGACAAAGGCGTCGGCGTGTCGGCCGAAATCAATCGCCGCTTCGGCGTGGGCTGGACATACCTTTCCAGCGTACAGCCCTACGCCTTGGTCGACTACGCGCGCACCTGGTACAACAACAAGGACCTGCAGACGCTGAACAACCGGCACCTGTCATCCGTAGCGCTGGGCGTGCGGATCACCGACGACAAGCATTATCTATTTGACTTCAACGTGGCCAAGCCAGTGGGGTCGGCCACTGTCAATAACGACCGTGACGTGCGTTTCAACGCCAATTATTCGCTCTTCTGGGACGCGCTATAACTGCCGAACCCTGCCCTGCGCGGTTGTGCCAATGGTTTAAAGACGCCCGTTTCGACGGGCGTTTTTAATGCGGGAAAGGCGCCGATGTTACGTAACGCCCGACGTAACGTCGGCCGTAACGTTACGGCCGATGACCGGCTTTCCGTAACAATCGCAGGGTCGCCGACATCCCAAAACAGCGATTATCAGGAACCAGGGAAAAACCCTTAAAGCCCTGGGTATGGGCCTGATAACAAAGGGAATTTTCAGGTACAGCATTATCGAAACTGGTGTTTTGCGTCGGTTCTGAAAAATCTTGGCATGGTTTGTGCATCTGGAAGCGTACCGGGTTGTATCAACACCCGAATCTTCCAGCCAAAGGAGTTCGTCATGCAGATCCATTCCGAAAAGCGCCGCCTCCATCGCGTCCTCTCCGCCACCGTCCTGGCCACCGCGCTTGTAGGCGCACTGAGCGCCTGCGGAGGAAACGGCGGCAGCGGGAAGAAAACCGCAGGTCTCCCAGGAACCGATATCCCGACCAACCCCGGCGGAGGCGGCCTGGATCCCGGCTTGAACCCCGGCGGGGGCACGAACCCCGGGGGAGGCACCAACCCGGGCGGCGGTACGAACCCCGGCGGGGGCTCCAACCCGGGTGGTGGCACTAATCCGGGAGGCGGCACCAATCCCGGCGGTGGCGGCACCGATCCCGGCACCAACCCGCCCCGCGTCATCGGCGTGCTTGAAACGACGCTGGGCAACACCGGCGGCGCAGTCGACAACGCCCTGCCTCTGAACCTGGACTCGACCCTTGGCGGCGTGGGCAAGGCGCTGGACCCCACCATCAAGCCGGTCGCGGACACCGTGGTCGGGCTGACGCAGCAGGTGGGCGCCACGACCGGCCTGGGCCAGCCCCTTGACGGCATCGTCAGGCAGGTGGGAGGCGCGGTCAGCGACCTGGGCACGGACGTCAAGGGCGCGGGCCTGCCCGGCGGCTTGTCGGTTGGCGTGGGCGGGCTGGTGGATGGTCTGGGCAAGACGGTGGCCAGCACGGGCGGCCTGCTGCATGCGGACGCGAACAATCCCAATCCCCTGACGACGGTGCTGGGCAATGCCACCGGCGCGGTGGGCGCGCTGACCGGCCCGCTGGCTGGCCAGGGCGGTCTGCTGCAACCGATTACGCAGGTCGTGGCTGGCGTGACGGGCGGAGTGCTCAACGGCCCGACCACGCCGCTGCTCGAGCCCGCGCTGGGCAATGTCGGCAAGACCGTCGACAACGTGCTGCCGCTGGGCCTGCAGACGACACTGGCAGGCGTGGGCGGCGCGCTCGACCCCACCGCCAGCCCGTTGGCCGCCAACGTCGTGGGCCTGACTCAGCAAGTGGGCGACACGACGAAGCTGGGCGCACCGGTCGCCAACCTGTTGACCAGCCTGGGCGGCACGGTCACGAATCTGGGCGGCTCGTTGCCAGGTGCTGCACCCGGCTTGAACGGCGTGCTGCAAGGACTGGGCGGGGCCGTCGCCAGTGCAGGCGGATTGGTCCATGCCACGCCGGGCAACGCGAATCCGCTGGGCTCGACGCTGGCCAACGCCACGGGCGCGGTTGCGTCGCTGACGGGAGGCCTGGGCGGCGTGACCGGCGACGCCAATGGCGCGGGTGGCTTGCTGGCGCCCGTGACGGGACTGCTGGGCGGTGTGACGGGCGCCCTGAATGGCGCGGCGGGCGGCGGGCTGCTGGGTGGGGTGACCGGCGGACTGACCGGTGGCGCCGGCGCCACCGCCGGTGCGGGCGCCTCGGCTGGTGCAGGCGCCTCGGCCGGCACGAACGGCGGCGGCCTGCTGGGCGGGCTGCTGGGTGGCGTGAACGTCGCGGCGGGTGCGGGCGCTGGCGCGGGCGCAGGTGTCACCACCGGCGCGCCGGCCAGCTCGGGAGGATCGGGCGGAACGACGGGTGGCGCAGCCAACGGCGGCCTGCTCGGCGGTCTGCTGGTGGGGGTGACGGGCGCCACGACAGGTGGCACGACGGGCGGTGCGCCCAACGGCGGCTTGCTCGGCGGGTTGCTCGGCGGCTTGGCCGGCAAGAAGTAATCCCCCTAATCGCCAGGAAACCATATCATGCTGCAACAACAGACCTACCATCACCACGAGCCCATGACCGGCATGGTCGAGCCATCAAAGAGCAGCCGGCGGTCCGGGATGCTGGACGAGATCGGCCTGCTGCTCGGCCGGCAGTTTGCCGCCTACAACACCGCCTGCCAATCGGCCTTGGCCGAGAAGCTGGGCACGACGGTGGCGGACCTGAAGGCCCTGGAGCTGGTCATGGCGTTCGATGCCCTGCCCACGGGGCATCTGGCGCGGTTGATGGGCATCAGTTCGGGTGGCGCCACCGCGCTCATCAACCGGCTGGAAGCGGCCGGCTATGTGGAACGCGGCCGCCACCCGCTTGACCGCCGGATCATCGTGATCCGGCCGGTCGAGGCGCAGTGCCGGGTGCTCGCGCAGGAGCGGCAGTGGATCGCCGAAACCATCGCGATGACGTCCTGCAACTACGACACCGCGGACCTGGAGGCCGTGCACGGGTTCCTGACGCGTTGCGGCCGCGGCGTGAAGCGAGACACGCTGGACTGGCTGGAGGCGGGCAGCGCGCATCAGCCTGGGTAGGCGGCGGCAGGGCCTAAACCCTGCTGCCGCTTCAACCGGATCCGGCCACATCGGCCGGATCCGGCTTCAACCCATTCACGCGGCATTAGACGGATCAATCCGCGTCAGGCGGCCCGAAATGCAGACGCGGCACCGCGGCCAGCAGCCGGCGCGTGACCTCCTGGCGCGGCGCCAGCAACACCGATTCCGCCTGACCCAGCTCGACGATGCGGCCCTTGTCCATGACCGCGATGCGGTCCGCCAGATACTCGACCACGCCGAAGTTGTGGGTGATGAAGAGATACGCGATGCCCAGATCGGCCTGCAATTCGCGCAGCAGATCCAGAATCTGCGCCTGCACCGATACATCCAGCGCCGACGTGGGCTCGTCGCAGATCAGCACCTTGGGTTCGACCGCCAGTGCGCGCGCAATGGCGATGCGCTGGCGCTGTCCGCCCGAGAATTCATGCGGATAGCGCGTCAGCGTGTTGGCGGGCAACCCGACGCGCTCGATGAGCTGCGCGGCGTGCTTTTCGCGGTCCTGCCGGCTCATGCCGCGCTTGAGCGACGCCAGCCCCTCGTCCAGGATCTCGCCGATACGCATGCGCGGATCCAGCGATGCATACGGGTCCTGAAACACGATCTGAATGTCCTGCCGCAGCCGCTGCAACTGGCGGCGGTCGGCGGTCAGCAGGTCCTGGCCTTGCAGCATCGCGCGGCCCGAGATGCGCGCGCCGTCGATCAGCCGCAGCAAGGCCTTGCCGGTGGTGGTCTTGCCGCAGCCGGATTCGCCCAGCAGCGCCAGCGTTTCCCCCGCGCGCAGCGTGAAGGTCACGCCGTCCACGGCCTTGACCCACGACACGATGCGGCGCAGCGGCCCCTTGCGTACCGGGTAATGGACTTTCAGATCCTGCACATCCAGCACCACGCCTGCCGTGCGATCCGGCCCGGCCTGCTGGCGCTGCTGCGCGGCCACGGCGCGGCCCTGTTCGGTCAGCGGCACGCCACGCTTATCGAAGGTGGGGATGGCTTCGAAGAGCTGCTTGGCATACGGATGGCGCGGCGCGCGGAAGAATTCCTCGGCGCTGGCGCTTTCGACGATCTCGCCGCTGCGCATCAACGCGACGTGATGCGCCACGTTCTTGACCACGGCCAGGTCGTGCGTGATCAGCAGGACGGCCATGCCCATTTCCTGCTGGATGCTGGCCAAAAGGTCCAGCACCTGCGCCTGCACCGTCACGTCCAGCGCGGTGGTCGGCTCGTCGGCGATCAGCAGCACGGGCTCGGCCGCCAGCGCGATGGCGATCATGACGCGCTGCTTCTGGCCACCGGAAAACTGGAACGGATAGTCGTCGATGCGGCGGTCGGGATCGGGAATGCCGACCCGGCGCAGCCAGTCGATGGCCCGCGCGCGCGCTGCGGCTCCGCGCAGCGGCGTGTGCGCGGTCAGCGTCTCGATGATCTGGTCGCCCACCCGCATGACCGGGTTCAGGCTGGTGGACGGTTCCTGGAAGATGATGCCGATGCGTCCGCCGCGCACGCCGCGCATGGCGCTTTCCGGCAGGCGGTTCAGGTCTTCGCCGTCCAGGTCGATCTGCCCGCCCACGATGCGTCCGGCGTCCGGCAGCAACCGCAGCAGCGCAAGCGCCGTCATGCTCTTGCCGCAGCCCGATTCGCCCACCAGCGCGAAGGTCTCGCGCTGGGAGATGGCCAGCTGCAGGCGCTTGACCGCATGCGTCATGCCGCTTTCGCCCGCGACGTCGACGTCCAGGCCGTTTACGGTCAGCAAGGGAGTGTCGTAGCTCATGGCGCCTCTCCGGTCTTGGAGGCGCGGCCGTCTGCGGCCAGCATGGCTTCCGGACGGCGGCCAAGAAAGCCCAGGCGCGCCAGGCGGCTGGGCTTGTAGCGCCGCGTGCGCGGATCGAAGGCGTCGCGCACCGCGTCCGCGAACAGATTGGCGGCCAGCACCAGCGCCAGCATGAAGAGGAAAGCGGTCATGAGGTTCCACCAGATCATGGGATCGCGCGACATTTCCAGCCGCGCGCCGTCGATCATCGAGCCGAACGAATTCATGCTGGGATCCACGCCGATGCCCAGGTAGGACAGCACGGCCTCGTAAAGCACCAGACCCGAGAATTCCAGCACCACGGTGATCAGCACCAGGTGCGCCACGTTGGGCAGCAGGTGGCGCGTCATGATGCGCCAGTGCGAGACGCCAAAGGCGCGCGCGGCCTGCACGTATTCCAGTTCGCGCAGCTTGAGCGTTTCGGCGCGCAGCAAGCGGCACAGCCCCGCCCAGCCGGTCAGCCCCAGGATCATGCACAACAGGAACAGCCGCAGGTCGGCGCGTGCCGCCGAGGTGTCGAACAGGTCGGAATGGTTGTCGATGTACACCTGCATCATCAGCGCGCACGCGGCCACCAGCAGCACGCCGGGAATCGAGGTGATGGTGGTGTACAGGTACTGGATGGCGTCGTCGACCTTGCCCTTGAAGTACCCGGCCGCGATCCCAAAAATGATCGCCGGCGGCAGCATCGCCAGCGTGGTGAGGCTGCCGATGACGAGCGCGGTGCGGATGCTTTTCAGCGCCTGCCACAGCACGTCGTTGCCGATGCGGTCGGTGCCCAGCGCGTGATAGCCGGTAGACAGCCCCGCCAGCGCCCCCACCGTCAGGCACAACAGGGCGAAGGTGATCGTCATGGCGCGCCAGGGAATGTCGGCGCGGCCGGCCAGCAATTCCTCGGCGGCATGGGACGCCGATCCGGTGGCGCGCGTCAGGCAGGCAAACAGCAGGACCGCGCCGGCCAACGCAACGGCCAGCCCCGCGGCCAGTCCCCACCCCAGCCGCATCGCGATATCGCCGCCGCGCTCTTTCTCGGGATCGGTCAGGTGCAGCGCCGCCCCGCGCAGCCGCGGAAAATCGCGCACCGGCTTATCGTCGACCAGCATGGTCTCTTTGGTGAACTGATGCGCGGCCAGCGGCTCGGAATAGGTTTTTTCGGGGCGCGTGAGCACGGTGCCGGCCAACAGGCCGTCCAGCGCGGACCGCACCGCGGGCGCATAGACCGGCGGGGCGTCGGCGGCGGCGCCCGGTGCGGGCGGCAGCAGCGGACGGTAGTGGACGGAATCCAGCAGGCCGACCACCGAAAAGGCAACCAGGATGACGGCCGAACACATGGCGGGCGTATCGCGCGCGACACGCGCCCAGGTGGCGCGCAGGTTGGGACTGCGGCGCACGTGCCAGACGTAGGCCAGCGCGCCTGCCACCATCAGCCACAGCGCGATATCGGTCCAGAGAAAGACGAACTTGGGCATGGCGGCTACTCGAAACGCACGCGGGGATCGGCCAGCGTGTAGGAAATGTCGGCCAGGATCAGCCCCACGATGTAAAGCGCGGCGCCCAGGAACACCATCGCGCGCACGATGGAGAAGTCCTGGGCATTGATGGCGTCGATGGTGTAGCTGCCCAGCCCCGGAATGCCGAAGAACGATTCGGCGATCAGGCTGCCCATGAAGAGCAGCGGCAGCGCGGCGACCGTGCTGGTCAGGATGGGCAGCATGGCGTTGCGCAGCACGTGGCGGAACAGCACGACGCGTTCGGCCAGGCCCTTTGAGCGCGCGGTACGCACGTAATCCTTGCCGATCTCTTCAAGAAACAGGGTGCGGTAGAAGCGCGCTTCGGGCCCCAGCCGCGACACGATCGCCACCAGCACCGGCAGCGCCAGGAACTTGATCACATCCAGTCCGCCCGAATAGCCCGAGAACGGCACCAGCCGCAGCAGCTTCGCGAACAGCCACTGCCCCGCGATGATGTAGAACAGGCTTGATATCGACAGCAGCATCACGCACAGCACGACGCCCCAGAAGTCCAGCCGCGTGGCCCGGAAATACACCAGCGTCAACGAGAACACGATGCTGGCGAACAACCCCAGAAAGAACGTGGGCACCGCCAGCGCCAGGCTGGGCCCCATGCGCGTCTTGATCTCGCGGCCGATGTCGCGGCCGCCATCCGACGCGCCAAAATCCATCACCAGCAGCGGCACCGAACGCCGGTAGAACACCGTGTCCGTGAGTTGCGCCGTGCCCTGGGCCTCGGCATTGAAAAACAGCGGCTTGTCGTAGCCGCGTTCGGCCTTCCATTTCTCGACCGCGTCCTGGCTGACGCGCTGGCCGCCGATGGCCAGCCGCGCCATGTCGTCGGGCGTGTTCACCGCGAAGAACAGGATGAAGGTAAAGAGATTGACGCCGATCAGAATCAGCACGCCGTACAACAGCCGGCGGATGACATAGCCGATCATGATTGATGCTCCTTGCGTTCGGGCGGCACAAACGCCGTCTGGCGTTCACGCCGCTTGAGCGCCACATACGAAGGCCAGATCGCCAGCGCCAGCAGCAGGATGAAGACGCCGACGGGCCACCAGATGGGCGAATTCCATTCGTCGATCTTCTGCTGCCGCAGTGCCGGGTCGATCTTCATGTACTGCAGCGTGTTGCGCACCATTTGCGTGGGCTTGGCGTTGCCGACCCACTGCTGATAGGCCCCGCCCGACATCGGGAAGTAGCCGAACATCCATGGCGCATCGCGCTGGACGACGGCGATCATCTCGGCGATCAGCGCGGCCTTCTCAGGGCCGTCATCCAGGAATTTCATCTGCTCGAACAGCTTGTCGAACTCGGGGCTGGCATAGTTGGCCGCGTTTTCACCGCCGCCCTTGGCCTTGGCATTGGGGCCATACAGCAGGAAGAGGAAGTTCTCGGCGTCGGGGTAATCGGCATTCCAGCCCCACAGGAAGATCTGCGCGGCGCCTCGCAGCATCTTGTCCTGGAAGCGGTTGTAGTCGGTGGCGCGCACGTCGAGCTGCACGCCGATCTTGGCCAGCTGGCGCCGCATCCAGTCGGACTGCGGGTTGGAGCCGCCGCCGGACATGGAATCGAAGTACAGCACCAGCGGCGCGCCCGTCTGCGCGTTGCGGCCGTCCGGGTAGCCGGCCTCGGCCAGCAGCCGCTTGGCCACATCGATGGATTTGCGCACGGGCTTGCCGTCCACCAGGTCATACACGACGGGATTGATGCCTTCGGGCGGATCGCGGTAGCCCAGCACGCCAGGCGGCACCGGGCCATAGGCCACCGACGCCTGGCTGTTCTCGAACACCGCCACGTACTCTTCCCAGTCGAAGGCGATACTGATGGCCTGGCGCAGCTTGCGGTTGCGTTCCTGCTGCTCGGGCGTGTCGCCCTTGCCCACCACCGGATCCAGCCAGTTGAAACCCATGTACCAGTTGGCGGTCTCGACCGTGGTCGGCAGCTTGATGCCGTGTTCCTGATACTTGCGCGCCTTGTCCTGGCTGTCGCCGGCCGCCACCAGCATGGCCACGCCGTATTCGCCGCGCTCGATCTGCGGCACGTCGTAATAGCCCTGCATGAACTTGCCGGTCAGAGGAATGGCTTCCTTTTCGACGCTGAACTCGGCGCGGTCGATGAAGGGCGTAGGCTTGCCGCAGTCGGCCAGAAGACCCGCGGCCTTGTCGCCGGGTTCGCCTTCGCAGGGATAGGGTTCGCCGTGGTAATTGGGATTGCGGCCCAGCACGTGGCGGCGGTTCTGCAGCGATTCGACCAGCATGTACGGGCCGGTGCCCACCGGCCAGGTGTTCAGCGACAGGTCGTGGGCGGCCATGCCGGGCTGGTTGTAGAACCGGTCCGCTTCCCAGGGGATGGGCGCGGTGAAGGTCATGGCCAGCCAATACTTGAACTGCGGATACTTGCCGTCGACGCGGATCCGCAGCGTGTGGGCATCCAGCGCCTCGACGCCTTTGAAGCCGTCGTCCTCGCGCAGGTCCAGCCAGGGCGACGCGCCCGCGCCGCCGGGCACGTCGCGCCGCAGGTCCTGGTCGCGCTTGCGCAACCGGTCGCCGTAGTCTTTGAGGCCCTGCACGTGTTCGGCCATCAGCGAATAGATGGGCGACACCACGCGCGGACTGGCCAGGCGCCGGAACGCATAGACATAGTCGTCGGCGGTGAGCTCGCGGGTGCCGGTCAGCGGGAAGTCGGGAATGTAGAACTTGTCGTCGAGTTCGCCGGGCGCCAGCGGAAAGTAGGCGTAGCTGCCGTCCGGCTTGCGGGCGAAGGCCGGATGCGGCGCGAAGCGGATGCCCGGCCGGATCTTGATGTCGTAGATGCTTTGCGCGATCTGGTCGCCCGGCGCGTCCGCGGGCAGCGTGTTGCCGTCCTTGTCCAGGTACACCGGCGGATCGATCGACGCGGCCGCGCGCGGGATCAGCTCGTAGGGCCGCTTCAGGTAGTGATACCCGTAGAGCGGCTCATAGATGTTGTAGGTATACGGCGTTTCGTCGCCGGAATAGGAGCTGGCCGGGTCCAGGTACTTCGGAGAGCGTTTGACGAACGCGGAATACAGCGTGTTCTGGCTTTCGGCGCCGGATGGATAGGGGCTGTTGATGGGGCTTTCTTGCGAGCAGCCCGCCAACGCCAGCGACAGCAGCATGGCCGACGCCCAGAGCCGCTTCAGTACACCCATGGAAACCTTCCCTTCGTTTCGTAGCGACAGAGGATAGCAAAAGGGGGGCCGGGGAAATACCCCGGCATGCCCTTAGAGGCGCTACGGGCGGATCGGGCCGGCGCGCGTTGGGGTGCCGGCTGGGCGGCTGGATGAAGGTGAGAAGCCCGGATGACGGCGAAGCACCCCGATGGCGGCGCTCAGCCGCACTGGCGCTGGCGCCAGCAGTCATAGCGCCATTTCCAGGGCTGCATGGCGTCCGGCCTCGCCCACAGCCCGCGCCCCGCCGCCTTGGCCTGGCGCTGAAGATCCGGCATGGCCTTGTCGCGCAGGTAATCGCCCTTGCGGGCCGTGTAGGCCCAGGCGTAGCCAGCCTCGACCTGCACGCGGTTGGCAGAGCGCCCGTCGTCCAATATCAGCGCGCAGACATCGCGGCCATATTGATCCTGCTCGTAGCACTGCGCGGTGAGCATCTTGCCGGCCACCAGTCCAGCCAGATGCTTGCGCGCCGCCTCGGCGTCAGGCTGGCCGGGCTGATCCGTGCCATGGCCCTCTTCCGGCGCGTCGATGCTGTCCATCCGGATGCGCCGCTGCCCGTCGGGCGCCCGTAGCGTCACGGTATCGCCGTCCGCCACATTCACGATCGTGCCCGTCAACGTGTAGGTTCCTTGCGGCACACCGCCCGCAGGCGCCGTGGCCGACGGTTTACCGCCCGCCGGCGCTGTCCCCGTGGGCTTGCCGGTTGCCGTCGGCCCCGGGCGCTGCGGCGCGGAGTCCTGCGGGGAAAGCCAGTTCACGATGGCGCCCGCCGCCGCCAGAACCAGGGCGACGACAAGGGCGGTCAGCTTGCTGCCGCCGCGAAAGGGGGATTTGCCACGCACCGGCGGAACTCCAGAGGGAAAACGACAGCGAGTTTGCCACAAGGGAGCTCGCTGCAGACGCCTGATCGATGTCGTCTGACACCCCGGGATTACAACCAGCCCGACTTCCGGAACCGCCAATACAGCACGGAACACACGGACGCGATGACGCCCAGCGTGACCGGATAGCCCCATGGGGATTTCAGTTCCGGCATGAACTCGAAGTTCATGCCATAAATGCCGGCGATCGCGGTGGGCACGGCCAGGATGGCGGCCCAGGACGCAAGTTTGCGGGTGGTGTCGTTCTGCGCCGCCTGCCCGATCATCAGGCTGGCTTCAAAGGCGAACGCCAGCGATTCGCGCAGCGAATTGAAAAGCTCATCCACGCGCAGCACGCGATCCGCCACTTCGCCGAAGTAAGGCCGCGCATGCTCGTCCACGGCGGACATTTCGACGCGCGCCAGCCGGCGGCAGATCTCGGCCAGCGGCGACACCACGGTATGGATGCGCAAGAGATCCCGCCGCTGCCGGTACAGCCTGCGGATGTCCGAGTCCTTTGCGCCTCGGATCAGCAGCTTCTGTTCGGCGCCTTCGACGACGCTTTCGATCTTGACGGCCGCCGCCACGTAGCGATCCACCAGCCAGTCCAGCAGCTCGGACGCCACGTAGTCGCTGCCGCGCTTGAGCAGGTCGGGCGAGGCTTCCAGGCGCTCGCGCAGCGGGCTGTGCCCGGCGGTGGCGCCGCGCCGCACGGTGACCAGGAAGCCGTCGCCGATGAGGAACTGCGTCTCGCCGAAGATGGGCCGCTCGGCTTCGACTTCGACCGTCACGGCGACGATGAGAATCATGTTGCCGTAGTCGATGATCTTGGGACGCCGGTGGGCTTCCAGCATCTCTTCCTGGTTCTTGTCGCACGCGCCAAGCTCGCGCGACACCTTGGCAAGCGTCTCCGGACTGGGGTTGCGCAACCCGATCCACAGCATGCTCTGGCCCTGACGCTGGGCAACGTACTGGCCGGCCTCTTCGATGGGGACCTCACGGTCCCGCCGTCCGTTCACGTAGGCGATCGATGCCACGACTTCGCCCTTGGGCGCGTCGACGGCTTGCTCTTCAGTAGACATAGACATCCTCGGACAAATCGATCCCTGCGGTGCAGCGTGTGATTATCGGCCGATGATAGCCCAGCCTCCGGGCGGGCCGCCGTCTCAGAACAGGTTGCGCACCCGCTTGGCCACGTCGATGCGCGGCGCCTGCGGCTCGCGCGGCTCGGCCCGTCCGGGCGGCAGATCGGGCAGCTTGGGCAGGTGATCGAAGAGCGGCAGCATGGCGTTGGTGATGAACCGCGTGCGCGAGCCGTACACGTGGCGATCGCCCATCCCCGTTTGCTGATGCACGTAGAAGCGCTGCGGCACGACAAGCTGCAGCCGTTCCTTGGCCCGCGTCATGGCCACATACAGCAGCCGGCGCTCTTCCTCGATCTCTTCGGCCGTGCCCGTGCTCATGTCGGACGGGATGCAGCCGTCCACCACGTTCAGCACGTAGACCGCCTTCCACTCCTGGCCTTTCGCGGAATGGATCGTGGACAGGATCATGTAATCCTCGTCGCGCAGTGGCGCGCCGGATTCGTCGCTGGTGGCGTCGGGCGGATCCAGCGTCAGTTCTGTCAGGAAGCGCTCGCGTGTCGGATAGCCCGACGCAATGCGCACAAGCTGGTCGAGATCTGTCTTGCGCACGCGCGCATCGTCGTACAGGCGCTCGAGCTGGCCGCTATACCAGCGCAGCGCCAGGTCCACGTCGGCCGGCCACTTCAGCGTGGGGTCGCACAGCGCGGCGTACGTGTCGGCGAAGGCGCCCCACTCTTCCTGCGCCGCCGCGCCCGGCTTGAACTCGCGCAGCGTGCGCAGCGGCTCGGTGGACGCGGACATCGCATCCATCAGCTTGCCCGCCGTGGCGGGGCCGATGCCCGGCATCAGCTGCGCGACGCGGAAACCCGCCATGCGGCCGCGCGGGTTCTCGGCCCAGCGCAGGATCGACAGCAGGTCCTTGACGTGCGCCGCTTCCAGAAAGCGCAACCCGCCGAACTTGACGAAGGGGATGTTGCGGCGAGTCAGCTCCAGTTCCAGCGCGGCGCTGTGGCTGGCGGTGCGAAACAGCGCCGCCTGCGACTTGAGCGTCGCGCCGCCCTCGCGCTGCGCCAGCACCTGGTCGGCCACCCAACGCGCCTGCCCGGCTTCGTCGCTGACCGTGACCAGTTCCGGCAATTGCGACGACTTGCGGTCGGTCCACAGGTCCTTGGCATAGCGTTCGGTCGCCTGCGCGATCACGGCGTTGGAGGCGGTCAGGATGGGTTGCGACGACCGGTAGTTGCGGTCCAGTGTGATGACGCGCGCGGGCGCGGGAAACAGGTTGGGAAAATCCAGGATGTTGCGGACCGTGGCCGCGCGGAACGAATAGATGGACTGCGCGTCGTCGCCCACCACCGTAAGGCCGCGGCCGTCTGGTTTCATGGCCAGCAGGATGGCCGACTGCAGCCGGTTGGTGTCCTGGTATTCATCCACCAGCACATGATCGAAGCGCGCGCCCACATCCGCTGCGATCTCCGCGTCCGACATCATTTCGGACCAGTACAGCAGCAGGTCGTCGTAGTCCAACACCTGCTGGTCCTGCTTGGCCGCGACGTACGCCCGGAACAGGTTCTTGAGCTCGTCTTCCCATTGCGCGCACCACGGAAACGACGTCTTGAGCACGTCGCCCACGGGCGTCTGGCTGTTCACCACGCGCGAGTAGATCGCCAGGCACGTTCCCTTGAGCGGAAAGCGGGATTTGGTGGAGGACAGGCCCAGCTCGTGCCGCACCATGCCCATCAGGTCTTCGGCGTCGCCGCGATCGTGGATGGTGAAGGCTTCGGACAGGCCGATGCGCAGCGCGCAATCGCGCAACAGACGCGCGCCGATAGCATGGAAGGTGCCCGCCCACGGCAGCGACGGCGCCTGCTGCGACGAACGCAGGTTCATCACCCGCTGCAGCACCGACCCCACGCGCCGCTCCATTTCCAGCGCCGCGCGGCGCGAAAACGTGAGCAACAGCATGCGCTGCGGGTCCGCCCCGTTCAGAATCAGATGCGCCACGCGGTGCGCGAGCGTATTGGTCTTGCCGGACCCCGCGCCCGCAATCACCAGCAGCGGGCCGTCGTTGCCGGGCGCGCCGGCCACACCGAATTCGGCGGCCTCGCGCTGCGCGGGATTCAGGTCGGCCAGCGGATCGGGCCGCTCGGCCGGACGGGCGGCGGTCTGGGGGTTGTCGGGCGTGCTGGGAGTCTGATCTTGGTCTGGCATGTCGCGGAGCCGCAGCGCTGCGGCCGCAAAAAAGGAAGGAGCCAAGGCTGGCTCCGGGTGAACACTGTATATTTATACAGAATTTTTTGACTTCCGTCTGAACCGCCCGGCGCCATGCCCGATTTTCCCCGCATCCTGACCGGCACCGCCTCCTGGACCGACCCCACCCTGCTGGCCTGCGGCCGCTTTTATCCGCCCGATGCCCGTAGCGCCGAATCGCGGTTGCGGTTCTATGCGTCGCGCTTTTCGCTGGCCGAGGTCGACTCCAGCTTCTACGCGATGCCCACGCCGGACAACGCCTACCTGTGGTCCACCCGGACGCCGGACGATTTCGTCTTCAACATCAAGGCGTTCCGGCTATTTACCGGCCACCAGACGCCGCTCACCGCCCTGCCCGGCGACATCCGGCGCGAACTGGCGGACTGGCCGGAGCCCATCATCTACCACGACCGCATGCCGGGCGAGCTGCGCGACGAGCTCTGGCGGCGCTACCAGCTGGCCATCGAGCCCCTGCGGATGGCGGACAAGCTGGGCGCGGTGCATTTCCAGTTTCCGCCGTGGGTACGGCGCGACGCGCGCGGCATGGCGCGCGTGGCGGACTGCGCGCGGCGGATGGAGGAACATCTGGTGTCGGTGGAATTTCGCCACCACAGCTGGTTCGAAAGCCCGTCGGCCACGGCGGACACGCTGGCCTTCGAACGGGATCTGGGTGTCGTGCACACGGTTGTCGACGCGCCGCAAGGGTTCGAGAACACCGTGCCAGCGGTTTGGGAAAGCACCCATCCGGAGCTGACGCTGTTGCGTCTGCACGGGCGCAATGCAGCCAAGTGGAACGCGTCAGGGCCGGCGTCGTCGGGGCGGTTTCAGTACGAATATTCGGAAGCGGAACTGGCCGAACTGGTCGCACGTTTCACGCGGCTGGCCTCGCAATCGGCGCAGGCGCATGCAGTGTTCAACACCAACTTCGAAGACCAGGGCATGCGCAACGCGGCGGCCTTCGCGTCGGCTTTGCAACTGCCGGGCCTGTGACTGGGGTCAGACACCCGCCTTCGTACCCGCCCTTACCGCCGGCCGCGCCACCTCCGCCAGGCTCTCCAGCAGCACTTCAAATTTGCGCGCGATGTCGTGCTCCGGCACACAGGCATATCCCAGCAGCAGCCCCGGCCGGCGCCCTTCCTCGTTGACGTAATACCGCGACAACGCGCGCGTCAGCACGCCCTTGCTGCGCGCCACCTCAACGACGCGCAGGTCGTCCATGTCCGCGGGCAGGGTCAGCACCAGATGCAAACCCGCCATGCTGGCATCGCGATGCAGCCAGTCCGGACCCAGCCGGCGCTCGATCAGGTTGACCAGCATGGCGCGGCGGCGGCCGTACAGCATGCGCATGCGGCGGATGTGCGCCGCGTAATGGCCTTCGGAAATGAACGTGGCCAGCGCCGCGTGCGTCATCAGATGCCCTTCGCGGTACAGCTCGGCATGCGCCGCCTGAAAAGCCGCCGTCAGCGTCTTGGGCAGCACCAGATAGCCCACGCGCAGGCCCGGATACAGCGTCTTGCTGAAGGTCCCCATGTAGATCACCGGCGCGTCGGACTCCAGGCCAAGCAGCGACGCGATCGGCCGGCCGGAAAAGCGGAACTCGCTGTCGTAGTCGTCTTCGATGATCCAGCTGCCGCACTGCCGCGCCACTGCCAGCAACTGCCGCCGGCGCGCCAGCGACATCACGGGCCCCAGCGGGTACTGATGCGACGGCGTGACGAAGATGAATCGCGGCGGCGTGTCCACCGTGTCCGGCACCCGCATGCCTTCTTCGTCAACCGGCAGATGCACCGTTCGCAGACCGTTGGCCTGCAAGATGGTGCGCGCGCCCCAATAGCCCGGGTCCTCGACCCATGCCGTTTCGCCCGCCTCGCCCAGGATGCGCGTGGTCAGGTCAATGGCCTGGTGCGAGCCCTCGGTAATGATGATCTGCTCCGGGTCGCAGTCGATGGACCGCGTCAGCGCGAGATGCTGCGCCAGCGCCTCGCGCAGCGCCGGCAGGCCGCCGCCATAGGAATAGGTCAGCAGGTCCGGTGCGGGATTGCGCCACAGCGCGCTGAAGATGCGGCCGAACTTCTTGTGCGGGAACTCGGTCAGGTCGGGCACCCCCGGCATGAACGCGCCCCATTGGTACGGCGAGGCCGACACGCCATCCACGATGGCCGCGCCGCGCGGCGACAGGGCCGGACGCGAGGACGCCTGCTGCGCCTGGCGCGCGCGGCGGCCGCTGGCCAGATACGAATCCGGCACCGAGGCATTGACGAAGGTGCCGTTGCCCTGCCGGCTGCGGGTGTAGCCCTCGGCCAGCAGCTGGCTGTAGACGTGGACGACGGTGTTGCGGGCAATGCCCAGCTCCGCCGCCAGGTCGCGCGTGGCGGGCAGGCGCGAGTCCGCGGCAATGGATCCATCCAGGATCGCTTCGCGGATGCCGCGGTAGAGCCGCTTGTTCATGGGCTCGCTGGCGCCGTCGGCCAGGCGCAGCAGCAGCAAGTCACCGACGATGGACCGCAATTGGTTCTACCTAATTTATTAAAGTGGTTCCCACAAGTGGGGCCATCGTAGCATTAAATAAGTGCTTTACCGCCCATCACTCTCATCGAGACCGAGATGAAGAATCAGGATCTGAATACCCGCCGTTCCCTGGCCACGCCGCGCGGCGTCGGCGTCATGTGCGACTTCTACGCCGTGCGCGCGGAAAACGCCACGCTGTGGGATGCCGAAGGCAAGGAATACATCGACTTCGCGGGCGGCATCGCCGTCCTGAACACGGGCCACCTGCACCCGAAGGTCAAGGCCGCGGTCGCCGCGCAGCTCGACAACTTCACGCACACGGCCTATCAGATCGTGCCGTACGAAGGCTACATCTCGCTGGCCGAGCGCATCAACCGCCTCGCCCCCATCGACGGCCTGAAGAAGACCGCCTTCTTTACGACCGGCGTCGAAGCCGTCGAGAACGCCGTGAAGATCGCGCGCTCGTCCACCGGCCGCTCGGGCGTCATCGCCTTCTCGGGTTCGTTCCATGGCCGCACGATGCTGGGCATGGCCCTGACCGGCAAGGTCGCTCCCTACAAGCTGTCGTTCGGTCCCATGCCGGGCGACATCTATCACGTGCCGTTCCCCAACGCCACGCAGTCCATCAGCGTGGCCGATTCGCTCAAGGCGCTGGACTTGCTGTTCAAGGTCGACATCGATCCGAAGCGCGTCGCGGCCATCATCATTGAACCCGTGCAGGGCGAAGGCGGCTTCAACATCACGCCGCCCGAACTGATGACCGCGCTGCGCAAGGTCTGCGACGAGCACGGCATCCTGCTGATCGCCGACGAAGTCCAGACGGGCTTTGGCCGCACCGGCAAGCTGTTCGCGATGGAACATCACGGCGTGCAGGCCGACATCATCACCATGGCCAAGAGCCTGGGCGGCGGCTTCCCGATCTCGGGCATCGTCGGCCGCGCCGACGTCATGGACGGTCCCGCCGCGGGCGGCCTGGGCGGCACGTACGCCGGCAACCCGCTGGCCGTGGCCGCGGCGCACGCCGTGCTGGACGTCATCGCTGAAGAAAAGCTGTGCGAACGCGCCGCCCAACTGGGCGAAAAGCTGCGCGCGCATCTGGAAGGCCTGCGCGCCAAGGTTCCGGGCATCGCCGACGTGCGCGGCCTGGGCTCGATGGTCGCGCTGGAACTGAACGACGCGGCCGGCAAGCCCGACGCCGAAGCCGTCAAGCGCGTGCAGCAGCGCGCGCTCGACGCCGGCCTGATTTTGCTAAGCTGCGGTGTATACGGAAACGTCCTGCGCTTCCTGTATCCCTTGACCATTCCCGACGCCCAGTTCGCACGCGCGCTGGACATCCTGTCCGAGGCGCTTGCCGCTTGAGGCAAAGGCCCTGAATAACCGGTTATTCGGCTGGCAGGAACAACGATTGCGGGCGTAGCAGGCAGGCGGCTTGATGAACAGGCCGCACGCCTGCCACGCCCGCAATCGCTTGGCCCGCCGCACCATCAAGGAGACTTCCAACATGACAGCACTGTCCCATCCCCTCGCCCGTCCCGACCTGCTGCGCGACGCCTGCTACATCGACGGCAAGTGGGTCGGCGCCGGCGAAGGCGCATCGATCCCCGTCGACAATCCGTCCACTGGCAAGACCATCGTGTCGGTGCCCAAGCTGGGCCGCAAGGAAACCGAGCAGGCCATCGCCAGCGCCCAGGCCGCGCTGCCCGCGTGGGCCGCCAAGACTGGCAAGGAACGCGCCGCGATCCTGCTGAAGTGGGCGCAGCTGATGATGCAGCACCAGAAAGACCTGGCGGCCATCATGACGTCCGAACAAGGCAAGCCGGTCACCGAAGCCGCGGGCGAAATCGCCTACGCCGCGTCGTTCCTGGAATGGTTTGCCGAAGAGGCCAAGCGCATCGACGGCGACATCCTGCAAAGCCCCAAGGCCGGCCAGCGCCTGATGGCGCTCAAGCAGCCCATCGGCGTGACCGCCGCGATCACGCCGTGGAACTTCCCGGCCGCGATGATCACCCGCAAGGTCGGCCCGGCCCTGGCCGCCGGCTGCACCATGGTCGTCAAGCCCGCTCAGCAGACGCCGCTGACCGCGCTGGCGCTGGCCGTGCTGGCCGAAGAAGCCGGCGTGCCGGCAGGCGTGTTCCACGTCATCACGGGCAGCTCGCGCGACATCGGCGCGGCGCTGTGCGAAAGCGACGTGGTGCGCAAGCTGAGCTTCACGGGCTCGACCGAAGTCGGCCGTACGCTGATGGAGCAGTGCGCGCCCACCATCAAGAAGCTGTCGCTCGAACTAGGCGGCAACGCGCCCTTCATCGTGTTCGACGACGCCGACCTGGACCGCGCGGTCGACGGCATTCTGGCCTCGAAGTACCGCAACGCCGGCCAGACCTGCGTGTGCGCCAATCGCATCTATGTACAAGCCGGCGTGTACGAGGAAGTCGCCAAGCGCCTGGTCGCCAAGGTCAACGCCATGAAGGTCGGCGACGGCTTTGAAGACGGTGTGACGCAAGGTCCGCTGATCGACAAGAACGCCATCGAAAAGGTGCAGGAGCACATCGCCGACGCCACGGCCCACGGCGCCAAGGTGATCGCAGGCGGCAAGCCCCACGCGAAGGGCGGCACGTTCTTCGAACCGACCGTCGTGCGCGACGTGACGCAATCGATGCGCTTTGCCAGCGAGGAAACCTTTGGTCCCGTCGCGCCGCTGTTCCGCTTTGAATCGGAAGACGAAGTCATTGGCATGGCGAACGACACCATTTTCGGTCTGGCCGCCTACTTCTTCACGCGCGACTACGCCCGCATCTGGCGCGTGTCCGAAGCGTTGGAATACGGCATCGTGGGCATCAACACCGGCCTCATCTCCAACGAAGTCGGCCCCTTCGGCGGCGTCAAGCAATCCGGCCTGGGCCGCGAAGGCTCCAAGTACGGCATCGAAGAGTACCTGGAGATCAAATACCTCTGCGTCGACCTCGGCGCATGAAGTCC
The DNA here is from genome assembly GCF_022346505.1 of Achromobacter sp. ACRQX. Classification (NCBI taxonomy): domain Bacteria; kingdom Pseudomonadati; phylum Pseudomonadota; class Betaproteobacteria; order Burkholderiales; family Alcaligenaceae; genus Achromobacter; species Achromobacter sp. ACRQX. The sequence goes on along the minus strand of NZ_JAKRML010000006.1, from coordinate 70,953 downwards.
GGCGCGCGCGGCGTCCTGCCGCGCGCGCCTGTCGTCCGCGTGGCCGATGTATGCGCCGCGTTCACTCGGATACCATCCAGGCATGTTAGATTTGCGCGTTCCCTGGACGAGTCCGTATGAGCAGAACTTTCACCCTTGAGGACACCCGCAAGCTGGCGGCCATCCTGGCGGAAACCGCGCAGACCGAGGTCATGCCGCGGTTTCGCAACCTGCCCGAAGGCGCCGTGCGCGGCAAGACCTCGCCGCGCGATCTGGTCACCGACGCCGACGAAGCCGCCGAACGCCTCATCGCCGCGCGCCTGTCCAAGCTGCATCCGGGCGCTGTATTGATCGGCGAAGAAGCCTCGGCGCGCAATCCCGCTCTCTTGAACATGCTGGTCGACGCCGACCTCGCCTTTCTCATCGATCCCATCGACGGCACGCGCAATTATGTGGCGGGCCTGCCGCTGTTCGGCATGATGATCGCGGCCTGCCATCGCGGCGACGTGATTGCGGGCGTGATCTACGATCCGGTCAGCCGCGACAGCGCGCTGGCCGTGCGCGGCGAAGGCGCCTGGCTCGAATTCGAAAACGGCAAGCGGCTGCCGCTGGCCGTCGCCAGCCCCGCGCCCCCCGAGGACATGGACGGCCTGATCTCCACCGGCGCCCTGCCCGAGCCGCTGCGCACGACTGTCAACAGCAACCTGTCGCGCCTGGGCAGCACGGCCTCGCTGCGCTGCGCCGCGCATGAATACCGCATGATCGCCGCCGGCCATTGCCACGTCGCGCTGTACAACCAGTTGACGGCGTGGGATCACGCTGCAGGCTGGCTGCTGCATCGGGAAGCCGGTGGCTATGCAGCGCATTTCGACGGCTCCCCCTACAAGCCCACGCATCGCACGGGCGGCTTGCTCTACGCGCCCGACGCGGGCAGCTGGCACGCGGCGCGCAAGGCGCTGCTGGGGGACGCATTGGAAGGCATCGAGACTTGACAACAGCGGCCGGGACCACCCTCAAAAACTGGGGTTATCCCTAGGAGTTATCCCCAGTTCCTGTGGACAACCCTATGGAAAGGTCTGTAACCGGCCGAAAAAATCGTTGCCGGGCAAGCACTTGCTTAGACCGGTCAAAAACCGGCCGCCCCCGCTTCTTTCTAAAGCGCTTCCAGCGCCAGCGCGATGGGTTGTTCCACTTTCAGGGTCAACAGGCTGTCCGCGCGGGTGCGTCCCAGGTTGATGGCGGCAATGGGTAGGCCGGCTCGCGAGGCGGCCGTGACGAAGCGATAGCCGGAATACACCATCAGGGACGATCCCACCACCAACACCGCGTCGGCGCTCTCAAGGGCGGCATTGGCCCGCTCGACGCGCTCGCGCGGCACGGTCTCGCCGAAGAACACCACATCGGGCTTGACGATGCCGCCGCAGCGCGGACACGGCGGCACCGTGAACCGCGAAAAATCGTAGCCGTCCAGATCGGCGTCGCCGTCGGGCGCGTCGCTGGCTTCAAGCTGCGCCCAGTCCGGGTTCAGCGCGTGCAATTTTTCCTGCCAGTCGTGGCGGCCGCCGCGCCAGTCGCAGTTCATGCAGCGCACGGCATCCAGGCGTCCGTGCAGGTCCACGACATCGCGGCTGCCCGCGGCTTCGTGCAGGCCGTCCACGTTCTGCGTAACCAGGATGGCGACGTGACCGCGATCCTGCAGTCGCGCCAGCGCTAGATGCGACGCGTTCGGCTTGACGTGTCCAAAGCGGCGCCAGCCCACCATGCTGCGCGCCCAATATCGCGCCCGCGAAAGCTCAGCGCCCATGAACGTTTGCAGCGTCATGGGCGGCTGGCGTTTCCATTCGCCTTCGGTGTCCCGGTAGTCCGGAATGCCGGAATCGGTGCTGACCCCGGCCCCGGTCAGGACGAAGAGCCGCGGATGGCGGTCGATGAAGCCGCGCAACGCGGCCAGCTCCGGAAGTGCAGTATCCAATCCTCGCTCCTTGCGTCCCGCCACCGCGCGGCGATCAGTCCGCGCGGCCCGCCGCGGGTTAATCAGACCGCGCGGCCCGCCGCGTTCAACCGCCCAGCCCGCAATCGGGCATGTCGCTGACCAGGCTGGCCTGCGTCACGTTGCTGCCCGGCGGCACGCTGCGCGTGAGCCAGACGTTGCCGCCGATGGTCGAGCCCTTGCCGATGGTGACGCGGCCCAGGATCGTGGCGCCGGCGTAGATCACGACGTCGTCCTCGATCAGGGGATGGCGCGCCAGGCCCTTCTTGAGTTCGCCGTTTTCGCCCGGCGGAAAGCGCTTGGCACCCAGCGTGACCATCTGGTAGAGCCGCACGCGGTCGCCGATGATGGCGGTTTCGCCGATCACGACGCCCGTGCCGTGGTCAATGAAAAAGCTGCGGCCGATGGTCGCGCCCGGGTGGATGTCGATGCCGGTGTCGGCATGGGCGATCTCGGCCACGATGCGCGCCAGCATCGGCACGCCCAGCCGGTACAGCACGTTGGCGAGGCGGTGATGGATCATGGCCGCGACACCCGGATAGCACAGCAGGACCTCGTCCACGTTGTGCGCCGCCGGGTCGCCCTGGTAGGCCGCCATCACGTCCAGATCGAGCGCGGCGCGCACGGCCGGCAGCTCGGCGCCGAAACGGCGCACGATCTCGGTGGCGCGCTGCCGCGTGTCCGCCTGCTGGGCCGGATCATGCCGGCCTTCGTATTGCAGTTCCAGACAGACTTGATGCAAGAGCGCATCGAGCGCGGCGCCGATGGTGTGGCCGACGTAGAAGTCTTCGACCTCTTCGCGCAAATCGATGGGCCCCAGGCGCATGGGGAACAAGGCGCCACAGAGGTCCTTGATGATCTGGCGCAGGCTTTCCTGCGACGGGAATTCACGCAGGCCGGCGTCGTCGCGCAGGCGGCCGCGCGGACCGCGCCACGCAACGCGCGCATCGCGCAGTCCGGACACGATGCCGTCCAGGTTCCAGTGCGCCGTGGGGAAATAGCTGGGGCCGCTCATTGCCGGACTCCGGACAGGGAGCCGGCGCGTGCGGCAGAAGGATGGATAACGAACATGGGTTTGCCTCGCTGACGATGCGAAGCCCCCCGCGCAATGCCCCGGGGAATGCTGCTTCGCAATAATTCCGTCAACTGTAACCGCTCCGGCGTATGCGCCGGAAGTCCTCCGACACGGCATTGGGGTTATGCCGCGGCCGGGACCAACCCCGGCTCCGCCTCATACCCTTGCGGGTTGCCCTGCTGCCAGCGCCAGCCGTCCGCGCACATGGCTTCCACATCGTGTGTGCTGCGCCAGCCCAGCAGCGTCGCCGCCAGATCGGGGTTGGCCCACATGCGCTCGACGTCGCCCGCGCGCCGCGGCAGGATGCGCAGCGGGATCTTGCAGCCGTTGACGCGTTCGAACGCCCGCACCAGTTCCATGACGCTGGTGCCCTGCCCCGTGCCCAGGTTGACCGCCACGAAGCCGGGATGGCTGTCCGCATAGGTCAGCGCCTGCACGTGGCCGCGCGCCAGATCCATGACGTGCAGATAGTCGCGCACGCCGGTGCCGTCCGGCGTGTCGTAGTCGTCGCCGAAGACGCGCAGAAACGGTTGGCGCCCCACCGCCACCTGCGTGATGAACGGAAAAAGGTTGTTGGGCAGGTCGCGCGGACTCTCTCCGATCAGTCCGCTGGGATGCGCCCCGATCGGATTGAAGTAGCGCAGCGTGACGGCGCTGAATGCGGGATCCGCCACGCACACGTCCCGGAGCATCTCCTCGACCATCAGCTTGGTGCGGCCGTACGGATTGGCCGGCGCCAGCGGATGGGCCTCGGTAAACGGCAGATACTGCGGTTCGCCATACACCGTTGCCGACGAACTGAAGACCAGCCGCGACACGCCCGTCTCGCGCATGGCGCGCAACAGGACAAGCGACCCCTGCACGTTGTTGTCGTAGTACTTGAGCGGGTCAGCCACCGACTCACCCACGGCCTTGCAGCCGGCCAGATGCAGCACGGACTGCACGGGCGAGCCCCGCGCCGCCGCATCCGCCAGCACGGCCGCGACCAGGCCGCGCGAGCGGATGTCGCCTTCGATCAGCGGTATCGGCGCACCGCAAAGCTGTTCAACCCGGCGAACAGCCTCTCGGCTGCCGTTGCTGAGGTTGTCCAGCACGATCGGCCGCAAGCCGGCGGCGATCATCGCCACCAGCGTATGCGTACCGATGTAGCCGGCGCCGCCCGTCACCAACACTTGCGTGTCCGGCATGTCCATGCTCCGTCAGAGGTGGGCCGTCATGCCGGGCACCCACGCATGGCGGGGACGCGGGGCCTGCGCATGGCTGCGGTAGCGGTCGATCCAGTACGACGTGGAAGCGTCATGCCCCCAGTCGACCACGCCCGCCGACACCGGCACCGCCAGCTCGCGCTCGATGCCGCTGGCCAGCCGCTTGCCCAGTTCCACGCCGTACTGGTCGAAGGGGTTGATGCCCCAGACCACGCTCTGCACGAACACCTTGTGCTCGTACAGGGCCAGCAGTGCGCCCAGGCCTCGCGGATCGAGCTGGCGCAGGACGATCAGCGTCGACGGCCGTCCGCCCGGATGCACCATGTGCTGCGCCAGCGACAGCGCACGCTCCTGGTTGTCGATGTGGGCGACGTCCAGCAGCGCCTGCTCCAGGCTCTTGCCGCGCATCAGCGCCTGGCGCTGCGCCAGGCAGTTGGCCAGCAGCATGCGATGCGCATCGGGGCTGTCCGCGTGCCCTTGCAGGCTGGCGATGAAGTCCACCGGCGCGCCTTCCTCGCTTTGATGCAGCCACTGGAAGAAGGTGTGCTGGCCGTCCGTGCCCGGCATGCCCCAGATGATGGGCGCCGTCGGCACGCCGACCGCGGCGCCGTCGCCGGCGACCCGCTTGCCCAGCGACTCCATTTCGAGCTGCTGCAGATAGGTCACCAGGTGCAGCAGGCGCCCGCTGTAGGCCGCCACATTCAGCGAGTTGAATCCCAGCACGCTGCAATTGACCAGGCCGGCCAGCGCCAGTTGCACCGGCGCGTTGGACGCAAACGGCGTCTGCAGGAAATGCTGGTCCATGGCCTCGGCGCCCGCCCGCATCCCGATCAGCACGTCCAAGCCCACCGTCAGCGCGATCGACAGGCCGGCCACCGACCAGACGGAATAGCGTCCGCCCACCCAGTCGCACATCTTGAAGACCTGGCTGGACGGCACGCCCAGCGCGCGCGCGGCCGGCGCATTGGCGGTCACGGCCGCCAGATGGTCGGACACATCGGCCACGCCGCCCTGCTTGAGCCAGGCGATGGCGGCGCGCGCGTTGTGCAGCGTTTCCGACGTGGTGAAGGATTTGGAAGAAATGACGACCAGCGTGCGGCGCGGGTCCAGCCCGGCCACGGCGTCATGGAAGGCATGGCCGCAAATGTTGGACACGAAGCGGATCTGCCGGCGCTGCTGCGGTCCGCCGAATGCCTGCACGGCCAGGCGCGGACCCCAGTCGCTGCCGCCGATGCCGATGTGCAGGACGGTGGAGAAGTCCGCCGTCTGGTCCACGCGCCGCACGAAGTCGGTCATGCGCGAATACTCGCAGACGGAATCCGCGTCCTGCCCTTCCGGCTGCTCGCGCGTGCGCCCGGCACGCAGCGCGGTATGCCATGCCGCCCGGTTTTCAGTCCAGTTGACCGGTTCCCCGGCAAACAGCGCGCGGCGCGCCTCTTCCAATCCGCGCGCCTGCAGCAGCGCCTGTCCCGCGCCGTCCAGCGACGCCGACTGGCGTTGCATGGTCAAGTCCACGCACAATCCTGCCGCTTCGATCACCTTGAGCGCACTGGCGTCCAGTTCAGCGTTTTGCGCGGCCTGCGCGAAAGCCACCCACTCCGGGCTGTTTGCCAGTCCGGAGTCTGCCCTTAACGCCTCAATCGCCTGTTGAGCCTTTCCCATCGCGTGATGCTCCTTAGAACGGTAAACGAATGTGAGGTGCAATGCGCCTGAACGCCTTGCGAAAGTCCTCCTCGATACGAGCCAGCGCGGCCACGTTGTCTCCTTCGAACCGGAGTACCACCGTCGGTGTGGTGTTGGACGGTCGCGCAAGGCCGAAGCCATCCGCGTAGTCCACACGGATCCCGTCGAGCTCGTTGATGGACACTGCGCCGGGGAACTCCCCTTGGTCGCGCAGCGCCTGCACCAGCTCGACGCCTTCCGTGGTCTCCAGTTTCAATTCGGGGGTGGCGCAGGACTGGGGCAAGCTTTCCAGCAAAGCCGAGGGGTCCGGCGCCGACGAGAGGATCTCCAGCAGGCGGGCGGCGGCGTAGATGCCGTCGTCAAAGCCATACCAGCGCTCCTTGAAGAAAATGTGGCCGCTCATCTCCCCAGCAAGTAGCGCTCCCGACTCGCGCATCTTGGCTTTGATAAGGGAATGCCCTGTCTTCCACATGGTCGCCTTGCCGCCCGCCTCGGTAATGGCGCGGGCCACATGGCGGCTGCATTTGACGTCGTAGATGATCTCGGCGCCCGGGTTGCGCGCCAGCACGTCGCGGGCGAACAGGATCAGCTGGCGGTCCGGCCAGATTATCTGTCCCGATTTTGTGACGACGCCCAGCCGGTCGCCGTCGCCGTCGAACGCCAGTCCGACCTCGCAGTCCGAATAGCGCAGGCAGTAAATAAGGTCCTGCAGGTTGTGGGGATCGGCCGGATCGGGGTGATGCCCCGGAAAGGATCCATCCACCTCGCAAAACAGCTCCGTCACCTCGCAGCCCAGCGCCCGGAATAGCGCCGGCGCCACCGCGCCCGCGACCCCGCTGCCGCAGTCGATGGCGATCTTCATGGGCCGCGCCATGCGGATGTCGCCCACGAGGCGCGCCGCGTAGCAGGGCGTGATCTGCATCTGGGTGCGGCCGCCGGGCGTGGGCGCCGAATCGATCGGCTGGCGCATCGCGTCGCGCAGCGCGGTCAGGCCGTCGCCGTACAGCGAGCCGCCTTCCATCACGATCTTGAAGCCGTTGTGCGTGGGCGGGTTATGGCTGCCCGTCACCGCGATGCCGGTCCCGGTGTCCATCAACCGGGCCGTGAAGTACACCATCGGCGTGGTCGCCATGCCGATGTCGATCACGTGCATGCCGGCCGAGCGCAGCCCGGCCTGCAGCGCCGCGGACAGCTCGACACTGCTCAGCCTGCCGTCGCGTCCCACCACGATCGACCGCACCCCCTGTGCGTGCGCCTTGGCGCCCACCGCCATCCCGAGGCTGTGGGCAAACCTGGCATCCAGCTCGTCCGGGACCGTTCCCCGTATGTCATAGGCCTTGAAAACCGCATCCAGAATTTGCGGCGTGTCCCAGCCAAAAGTTCCGTGCATGCCAGTTTCTCCGTGTGGCGTTCACTTGGGACCGTTCTGTTTGAAATCACCGTAGTACGCCGCACGGGAGTAGCGATAACCACCGTACTTGGACCGGAACCCGAAACGTTCCGGCAGCAGCTTGAGACCGTTGAAGACCACGCCATCGACCGGCGCGCCCGCCTGGATCAGGCGCTTGGCCGTTTCGCGGATCTCGCCGACCGTATTCATGCCCGACCGCACCACCACCATGACTGCCGCGGCATGCGTACCGACCACGGCGGCGTCCGGCGACGACAGCACGGGCGCCGTGTCCAGGATCACCATGTCGTACTGCGTGGCCAGTTCCCGCAGGGTCTCGCCGAACACCGGCGAGGCCAGCAGCTCCGACGGATCGAACGTGACGGCGCCCGTGGCGATGAAGTCCACGCCTTCGGACACGCTGTGCTTGCGGACGCGGCTGAGCGGGATCGTGCCGGTCAGCACTTCGAACAGGCCATCTTCCTTCGGCACGCCGAAATAGCGGTTGAGCTGGCCCTTGCGGAAGTCGGCATCGATCAGCAGCACGCGCTTGCCGACGCCCCCCTGGATGAAGGCAAAGTTTGCAGACAGGAAGGATTTACCCACACCCGCCACCGGACCGGTGAACATGACCATGTTGTTGGCGGACTGGCGCAGCGAGGCCTGCAGCACGTTGCGGAAGGATCGCAAACTCTCGATCGGTGGCGAGTTGCCCTGGCTCTGCGCCAGGAGCGCAGGCACGGTGGCGTTCTTGCGCCGGCTGCGGCGCCACAGCTTGTCCTGCACGTCGCTGTACGGAATGGCGGCCAGCACCGGCAGGCCGGTATGGCGCTCGACGTCTTCCGGCTCCGACAGGCCGCCGAACAAGGCGTTGCGCACGAACGCGCACAGGATGGCGAAGATCAGACCGGCAGCGGTGGCCACGCCGATGATGATCGCGCCCTTCGGACGCACGGGCTTGTCAGGCTGCACGGCAGCATCCAGGATGCGCACGTTGCCCACCTTGCCGGCGCGGATCAGCTTGAGCTGCTGCGTGTTGTTCAAGAGCGCCGTGTAGAGCTCGGTGTTGACGCGCACGTCGCGCACCAGGCGCACCACGTCCTGTTCCAGATCCGGCAGTTGCTTGATGTTGTTGCCCAGGCGGTTGACGTCGCCCGTCAGCGATGCGATCTGACGGTCGATGCCCACGATGCTCGGGTGCGTCGGCGCAAAGCGCGTGATCAGTTCCTGGCGCTTCTGGCGCAGTTCCATCACGCGGGTCTGGGCGTCGACCGACTGCCCGAGGATCAGCTTCGCTTCTTCGCTCAGGTCGATCGTGCCGCGCTTGTTGCGCAGCTGGTTGTACTTGGTTTCCGCTGCATCAAGCTCGGCCTTCAGTTGCGGCAGCTGCTGCTCCAGGAACACCAGCGACTTCTCGGCCTGCGCGGACTTGCGGTTCACGTTCTGCTGCACGTATTCCTGGCCGATCTGGTTCAACACCGCGGTGGTCAGCGCCGGATCGTTGCCCTCCAGCGTGACGCCGATCACGCCCGACGTGCGGCCGCGCTCAAAGATGCCCAAGCGCGATTGCACATCCTCGATGGCCGCCAGGCGCGAGCTGCGCGACACCGTGAACTCGGTGCCGGGACGGCCCGACAGCGCGTCGACGTGCACGTCCATCGCGCCGCCACCCGGCAACAGGAAGCGCTCGGGCTTGCCCACCGTGCCGGTGAACGTGGCGCCGGTCAGCTTGTCGCTGAGCGTGTAGCGGCCCTCGCCCAGCGTGGTCAGCCGGAACGGCTTGCCCAGCCACTCGTTGGGCACGTCCAGTTGCGAGATTGCAATGGACTCGCCGCCCCACGCATAGCCCCCGCGCGGCAGGCTGGACGGATACGGCAGGCTTTCGTAGCGCTGCGCCAGCCATTCGCCCACCACGGGGAAGTAGCGCGGCTTCGCATGGATGTAGAGCAGGAACTTGTCGACGGCGGGACCGACGACCATGCGCGAGCGCAGCACTTCCATTTCGCCCGACGTTTCCGCCTTGGTGTCGAACATGGATGAGACATCGCCCAGCAGGCTGCGCGCCTGTCCGTTCGGGAGCTCCTCCTCCACCTGCACGATGATGTCAGCCGAATAGACCGACGGCGTCACCATCACATAGGCGAGCGCGCCGAGAAACGCGAACATGGTGATCGCAATGATCATCCAGCGGTTGGAAAAAATGGCGTCCACGTGGGACGACAACGGGGTTTCCTGCTGACGGGCCGGTACTGACGGCTCGAACGATTCGATGGGCAACGACATGCAGCTCTCCAGGAAAGGGCGCCGCCGCGGTTGCGGCGCCCCCAAAGGCGGGGTTTTGAGGCGGACTAATCGATGGACCTGACGGTCTGTACGGTCTGCGCGCTCGGGAAGAGGTTGCTGATGAAGCGGTTCCACCGCACCAGGCCCGCCGAATCCACGAACACGACATCCTTGGGTTGCAATTCAAACTTGGCGCCCACCGCCAGTGCCTGCGGCGATGCGGCGTTCAGGTGATACACCAAAGGCTTTGCCTCCTCCGTGGCGCGCACGACGAAAATCTGCGAGGTGTCGGCCGTGATCTGGTTGGGTCCGCCAGCAAGACCCAATGCCTCGGTCAGCGACAAGCGTCCATCACGCATGACGGAAGCCCCGGGGATGAACACCTCACCCATCACGAACACCTTGCTATCCTCGCGCGGCGTGACTCTCACGATGTCCCCTGCCTTGAGCATGACCTGGTTCAGGTCCTGGCCGCGCTCGATCAGGGCGGGAAGGTTCACGCGAGTACGCTTGCCATCGCGGATCACATAAACCGCACTGCGGTCTCCGGTTGGCAGGATGCCTCCGGCCCTGTTGAGCGCTTCCAACAGGGTCATGGGCACATCATTGATCGCAACCGTACCCGGCGTGGTTACCTCGCCATCGACGAAGATGCGCTTGCTGCGGAATCCCAGAACGCGTACGGTGATCTGCGGGTCCTGTATGTACTTGCCCGAACTATTGACTATGAGATTGCGCGCCTGAAGTTCAGTCAACCCCGCCACTTTCAGCAGTCCCGTATACGGAAACTGGATATATCCAGCGGATGAGACCGTATAGCCCGGAATGCCCGAGGCGGTATCCCCAATAGCTAATTCCGTTGCCCCTGATCCGATGGCGTAGGTTTGCGTCGGAAGCACGAGCTCGGGGTGATCCCACACGACGATCGAGAGGATGTCTCCCGGCCCGATGAGGTAGGGAGCCGGCTTGCCGATGAGGTGACCGATGCCTTCGTTATCGATCAGCGCTTCACGTGCGCGCTGCTCTTCAAGAACGAGGGACGGCGTGATCTGTTTGATGACCGCCTTTGAGTTCGGGTCCAGCGGATCCGCGAGCTGATTGGCGTTGAACGTCATACCGGGTGATAGGGCGCAAGCGCCTAGCGAGGACACGAGCGCGATAGCGGCTATGGCTCGGCTCATCGTTCCGAAAAATGTAGTCATGGCGAATCCACTGTGAATGACTTCGTTGCCTGGAAAGGAGCCCGATGCGTAACGGGTTGCGACATTCCACACGCTTTTCCTAAGCCCGCACATTCGACGGATGCCCTAAGCCTTCTCCTACACCGTTTGGAGGTTTCGGGTGAGTTGCGCACTCAATAAGATTTTGTCGGTAGCCACATGCTTTGCGGCACTGCACAGTTTTTGCGTTGCGCAAGGCGTTTCCCCGAACAGGAGTGCGCGATGGACCCGTCCCAAACGGACACGTCGGCAAGGTTCAGTGGGGCAAGCTATCTGTATCGCTTGCTCGACGCCGCGATCGTCATCACCTGCGGCCTGACTGCCACCGGCTTGAAGTTCTCGGAAGATGCTTTCACGGATCCTCCGCAGATTCATTTGTTCCTGATCTATCTGTGCGGCCTGGGCGTGATCGCGCTCTTCCCGGCCTTCCGCCTGTATGTGTCTTGGCGCGGACGCCTGCTCACCGATCTGGTGGTGCGCAGCCTTGCCGCGTGGGCCACCGTGTTTGCGTTGGGCATCTTCGTCAGTTTTCTCATGCACCAGACCGGCGCGATATCCCGCTTATGGGCTGCAACCTGGTTCGGCATGACGGCGCTGGCGCTGGCCGGCGTGCGCATCGCCGTCTATGCGGTGCTGGGCGCGGCGCGCGATCGCGGCATGGACAAGAAGCGGGTGCTGCTCGTGGGCTTTGGCGCGCTGGGCCACGACATGTGGCGCCGCGTGGAAAAGTACCGCGAGGCCGGCTATCAGATATCGGGGATCTACGCCGAACCGCATGAGATCCTGCCGCCGCAGGTCCGCCGTCTGCACGACCTGGACAACCTGACCGACTTCGTTCGTGAGAACAAGGTGCGCGAGATCTGGATCGTGCTGCCGATGGAAGCCGGCCAGGAGCTGCGCGAAGTGCTCTATCACCTGCGCAACGACCTGGTGGATATCCGCTGGATTCCCGATGTGATGTCCATCCAGCTGCTGGGCCATCGCATCGGCGAGTTCCTGGGACTGCCCGCGATTCAACTGAACAGCCTGCCCGCCGCCGGCGTGCGCGGCTGGGCCAAGGAGGCCTTCGACCGCAGCTTCGCGCTGTGCGCGCTGATCGGCCTGGCGCCCGTCATGCTGACCGTGGCCATGCTGATCAAGCTGACGTCGCGCGGCCCCGTGTTCTTCACGCAACCCCGCCTCGGCGTGGACGGCAAGGTGTTCCACGTCTACAAGTTCCGCACCATGACCGTGCACCAGGAACACGGCGTGGTCACCCAGGCCACGCGCAACGACAACCGCGTCACGCGCATCGGCGGGTTCCTGCGCCGCACCAGCCTGGACGAGCTGCCGCAATTCCTGAACGTGCTGATGGGCGACATGTCGGTGGTGGGCCCGCGCCCGCACGCGCTGGAGCACAACGAAATGTACAAGGACCTGGTGCAGCGCTACATGATGCGCCACCGCGTCAAGCCCGGCATCACCGGCTGGGCGCAGGTCAACGGTTTTCGCGGCCAGACCGACACGCTGCGCAAGATGAGCGACCGCGTCGAACACGACATCTATTACATCCAGCATTGGACGTTCAGGATGGACCTGCTGATCATCGCGCGCACCGCGATATCGGGATGGACGGGCCGCAATGTCTACTGAACCGTTGGGATGGCCCGTGCGTGAAGCGCCGGGGCCCCGTGGCGGCATGCTTGGCCGCTCGGACTTCCGCCAGGCCGTGGAAATGCTGCCCCTGGTGTCGATCGATCTCCTGCTGCGCGATGGCGCCGGCAACTACCTGACCGGGCTGCGGGCCAATCCGCCCGCCCAGGGCGCGTGGTTCGTGCCGGGTGGCCGGATCCGCAAGAACGAGTCGCTGCGCCACGCGCTGCGCCGCATCGTCCACGACGAGCTGGGCCTGTCGTTGCCCGACCTCGAGTGGACGCCGCGCGGCGTGTACGAGCACTTCTACGGCACCAATTTCGCGGGTGAGGCGGGACGCTCCACCCACTACGTCGTCCTCGCGTATGAGGCCGAGCTTTCTCTGGATACCGCAAGCCTTCCCCTGTCCCAGCACAGCGGCTATCGCTGGCTGCCGCGGGAAGTGATCGCCGCCGATCCCGGCGTGCATCCGTACACCCAGGCCTACTTCAAGGAGTGAGAGCCATGACCAACCCCCGTCCTCCGTACCGGGCAGTGATTCTTTGCGGTGGTTCAGGCTCGCGCCTGTGGCCGCTGTCGCGCGAACTGTTGCCGAAGCAGTTCATCCGTTTGACCGATGACCGCAGCCTTCTGCAGAACACCCTGCGACGGCTGGAGTCGGCGGGCGCGCAAGCGCGGCCCATCCTGGTCTGCAATGAGGCGCATCGCTACATCGCGGCGGAGCAGGCCGATGAGCTGGGCATCAAGGACGTCGAGGTCATCCTGGAGCCGTATGCGCGCAACACCGCGCCGGCCATCGCTGCCGCCACGCTGCGGGCCATGCAGGATGGGGAGGATCCCATCATGCTCATCATGCCGTCGGACCACGTGCTGGAAGACGGCGAGGTGCTCAGCGCGGCGTTTGCCCAGGCGTACGACGCGGCCCGTCAAGGCGCACTGGTGACGTTCGGCATCAAGCCGACCGCGCCGCTCAGCGGCTACGGCTACATCCAGGCGGACGAGCCCGGCGCCATGGCCCCGGCGCGCCGTGTGCGCCGGTTCGTGGAAAAACCGTCGCCCGAGGTCGCCCAGCGCTTCATCGACGACGGCGGTTACTACTGGAACAGCGGCATGTTCGCCTTCCAGGCGTCGGTCTTCCTGGCCGAGCTGGGCCGGCTGGCGCCCAAGATCCTCGCGCAGGCGCAGTCGGCCGTGGCGACGGGGCATGGCGACAACGGCCTCTTCCATCTGGACGGCCCGGCGTTCGAGGCATGCCCCAGCGATTCGATGGACTACGCCATCATGGAGCGCACCGACAGCGCGGTGGTCATCCCGCTGGCCGCCTCGTGGAGCGACGTGGGTGCGTGGGATGCCGTATGGGGCATCGCCCAGAAGTCGGTGGAAGGCAACTCCACCACGGGCGACGTCATGGTGGAGGATTCGCGCAACTGCCTCATCCATTCGACCAGCCGGCTGGTGGCCTCGGTGGGCCTGGACGACATCGTGGTCATCGAGACGGCCGACGCGGTCCTGGTGGCGCACAAGTCGCGCTCGCAGGACGTCAAGCGCCTGGTCGAGGTCTTCAAGTCGCAGCACCGCAGCGAACTGAACCACCACCGCGAGGTCCAGCGGCCTTGGGGGTCGTACGACTCGGTCGGCCAGGGGCCGCGATACCAGGTCAAGCGCATCACCGTGAAGCCGGGCGCGCGGTTGTCGTCGCAGATGCACCACCACCGCGCCGAGCACTGGATCGTGGTGTCGGGTACGGCGCGCATCTACAACGGCGACAAGCAGTACCTGCTGACCGAGAACCAGTCGACCTACATCCCGCTGGGCGAAATCCACAGCCTGGAGAACCCCGGGAAGATTCCGCTGGAAATCATCGAGGTGCAGTCGGGGGCTTATCTCGGCGAAGACGACATCGTGCGTTTCCAGGACATCTACGGCCGTGTTTAGGGAGCCCCCACGCCGCACACGCTCCGCGCGCTTGCTGCCCCCCGAGGGGGCCGTCTTCGCCTTGGGGCGGCCCGGCGGCGAAGATAAGCCCCCACGCGGCGCACGCTCCGCGCGCTTGCTGCCCCCCGAGGGGGCCGTCTTCGCCTTGGGGCGGCCCGGCGGCGAAGAGCCTCCTCCGGAGCGGGTTCCCTTTTGGCGCCCGGGCATGGCCAAGATCTGCCTGCCCGTGGCGGCCCTCTTTTTCATCGTTCTGATCACGGTGGGCAACCTGCCCGGGCTGGCGGCGGACATGTCCGATGCCTTTGGCGACAAGCGGCTGCATCTGGCCGCCTACGCCTTCCTGACCGGGCTGATCTACGTATCGGTCAACCGGCGCCCGGCGCTGGTGGCCATGCTGGCGGTTACCGCATTGGGAGTGGTGGACGAATCCATCCAGTCCCTTTTTCCCTACCGAGAGGCTGAACTCTTAGACCTTTTGGCCGATATCTCAGCGGCTGGTGCAACAGTAATCTCTTTGCACATTGGTAACGCAGCCATCGGCTCCTTTCGTGCAGTCACTAAGTCTTAAGGACACAACCATGCCAAAACGGGCACTGATTACCGGCGTAACTGGCCAAGACGGGGCCTATCTGGCGGAGCTTCTGCTGGCCAAGGGCTATGAGGTCCACGGCATCAAGCGGCGCGCTTCGCTGTTCAACACCGCGCGGATCGACCATCTGTACCAGGACCCGCACGACCAGCCCCGCAATTTCGTCCTGCACCACGGCGACATGACGGACTCGTGCAGCCTCATCCGCATCGTCCAGTCGGTGCAACCCGACGAAATCTACAACCTGGCCGCGCAAAGCCACGTGGGCGTCTCGTTCGAGGAACCGGAATACACGGCCAACGCCGACGGCCTGGGCACCCTGCGCCTCTTGGAAGCCATCCGCATCCTGAAGCTGGAAAACAAGTCGCGCTTCTACCAGGCGTCGACGTCCGAGCTGTACGGCCTGGTGCAGGAAACGCCGCAGAAGGAAACCACCCCCTTCTACCCGCGCAGCCCCTACGCCGCCGCCAAGCTCTACGCCTACTGGATCAGCGTGAACTACCGCGAAGCCTATGGCATGTACGCCTGCAACGGCATCCTGTTCAATCACGAATCGCCCAAGCGCGGCGAAACGTTCGTGACGCGCAAGATCACCCGCGGCCTGGCGCGCATCGTGCTGGGGCTGCAGGAATGCCTGTACCTGGGCAACCTGTCCGCCCTGCGCGATTGGGGCCACGCCCGCGACTACGTCGAAATGCAGTGGCTGATGCTGCAGCAGGACACGCCCGAAGACTACGTCATCGCGACGGGCATGCAGTACAGCGTGCGCGAGTTCATCAACACCGCCGCGCGCGAACTGGGCATCCTGCTGGCGTGGGAAGGCGAAGGCCTGGAAGAGACGGCCACGGTGCTGTTCTCGCCGGTGCATGACGTCAAGGCCGGCCAGGTCATCGTCCGCGTCGATCCGCGCTACTTCCGTCCGACTGAAGTGGAGACCCTGCTGGGCGATCCCACCAAGGCCCGCGAAAAGCTCGGCTGGTCGCCCCGCACCACGTTTGCGCAGCTCGTCAAGGAGATGGTCGAGGCGGACCTGAAGGACGCGCGGCGCGATGCACTGGTCGAACAGAACGGCTACGAAATCTACGCCTACAAGGAGTAGCCCGCCATGACGAACCTGGACCAACGCGTTTTCGTCGCCGGCCACCGCGGGATGGTGGGCGCGGCGATCACCCGCGAACTGCACCGGCGCGGCTACGAGAACGTGCTGACCCGCAGCCGCGCGGAACTGGACCTGGAAAACCAGAACCAGGTGCACCGCTTCTTTTCGACCACGCCGGTCGACGTGGTGTACCTAGCCGCCGCCAAGGTGGGCGGCATCCTGGCCAACCAGACGCATCCGGTGGATTTTCTGTACAAGAACCTGATGATCCAGTGCAACGTGATCCGCGCCGCGTATGCGGCCGGGGTGCGCAAGCTGCTGTTCCTGGGTTCGTCATGCATCTACCCGCGCGAGGCGCCGCAGCCCATCCGCGAGGACGCGCTGCTGACCGGTCCGCTGGAGTCCACCAACGAACCGTACGCCATCGCCAAAATCGCCGGCCTGAAGCTGTGCGAGGCCTATCAGCGGGAGCACGGCGCGCGCTTCATCTGCGCCATGCCCACCAACCTCTACGGCCCGCACGACAACTACGACCTGCACAGCAGCCACGTGCTGCCGGCCCTGATCCGCAAGTTCCACGAGGGCCGCGAGGCCAACGCGGAAAGCGTGACGATCTGGGGCACCGGGTCGCCGCTGCGCGAGTTCCTGTACGTGGACGACCTGGCGCAGGCCAGCGTCATGCTGATGGAGCATCCGGACGCCGAGGGCATCTACAACATCGGCGCCGGCCAGGACATCTCCATCGCGGACCTGGCGCGGCTGGTGGCGCGCGTGATCGGCTACGAGGGCAAGATCGTCTACGACACCTCCAAGCCCGACGGCACGCCGCGCAAGCTGATGGATTCGTCGCGCGTGCAGGCGCTGGGCTGGCGGCCGGAGATCTCTCTGACGCATGGCATCACGCTGGCCTACGGCCATTTCCTGCGCGAGCGCACGCAACAGGCGCTGCCGGTGGCCTGACGGCCGCGCCAGCATGACAGACAGGGTTACCGATGCTTGGATTCGTGAAGAAACACATCGCCGGCAATGCCTCCTTCTGGGGGCTGGTGGAGTACGGCATCGGTCCCGTCGCGGCGCTGGTGGCGCTGCCGATCCTGTTCCGCCAGCTCGGCACGGTCGGCTTCGGCCAGTATTCGATGATCATCGCGCTGGCCGGCTTCGGCAACGCGGCCAACCTGGGCGCGGCGGTGACTGCGACCAAGCTGGTGTCCGAGAGCGCGCACGAACCCGGCGGCGCCTATCGGGCGGCCGGCGTCAGCATGTCGCTGATCGGCTGTGCGCTGGCCGTCGTGACCCTGGCTGCCGTGCTGCTGTGGGGTGTGGTGGGACTGGGCTGGCCAGAAGCCACGTTCGGCGGCGTGGCGGTGACGATGCTGGCCATGCCGGCGCTCGCCATCTATCTCACGCAGCAGTATGACCAGCTCTTTTCCGGCTGCCTGAAGGGGCGCGAGGACTTTCGCGCCACCGCGCTGTGCGAGGTCTTCAGCCGCACGGGCACGATGGCGCTCGCGTGCGCGGCCGCCTGGTACACCGCCTCGCCCACGTGGACGGGACTGGCGCAGGCGCTGGGCCTCCTGATCGCGGGCAGCGTCAAGATGCGCGTGTTCTCGCGCGCCTACGACCGCTACATCGTGCGGCCCGTGCGCGATCGCGGCGCCATGATGGCCGCCTTCCGGTTCTCGCGCTGGTCGTGGCTGAACAGCCTGAGCGCGCTGGCTTTCGGCTCGGTCGACCGCGTGCTGGTCGGCAGCCTGATGGGGCCGGCGGCGCTGGCGATCTACACCGTGGGCGTGCAAGTGGGCCAGATCATCCACACCGCGTCCGTCGCCATCTTCCAGAAGGCCATGCCGCGCGTGACCCGCCTGTCGGTCTCGCCGCCCTACCCGGGCGCGGCCGAACGCGAGATCCGCCGCATGATGCTGTGGAATCTGGCGCTGTCGGCCGGGGCCACGCTGGCAGTGCTGGCGGTCAGCCGGCCGCTCTTGAACGTGCTGCTGGGCGACAACGTCGCCGGCGGCCATCTGGGCACATTCCAATTGCTGATCGTGGCGTCGGGCCTCTTGTCCCTGAACGCTGCGGCGCATTTCTCCCTGTTGGGGCTCGGCAATTCCCGCGCCGTCGCGATCCTGAACGGATTGGGCGGCCTGGCAATGCTGTGCGTCATGGCGGGACTGGTTCACGTGGCGGGGGAACACGCCGCAGCCTGGGGCCGCATGGCCTACGCGGCGATCACGCTGGCCGGCGTGGCCCTCGCCATCCGTCAATCCCGCCCCGAGTTTCCGGGCGCCATGCCTGCGGCCACCCGATAACCAACATGCTGAGGTCTTACATGCGCAAGCGCCACAACGAGTATTCACGCCAGCTCATCGACTTCGTCCGCGAGCTCCGTCCGCCAGCGCCCATCGCCAGCGGCCTGCTGCCCAAGGTGACGATCGTGACGCCCTCGTTCAACCAGGCCAAGTTCCTGGAGCGCACCATCCTGTCCGTGCTGAACCAGGGGTATCCGCGGCTGGAATACATCATCATCGACGGCGGCTCCACGGACGGCAGCGTGGACATCATCAAGAAATACGAGCGCTACCTGTCCTACTGGGAAAGCACACCGGACCGCGGCCAGTCGCACGCGATCAACAAGGGCTTCGAACGCGCCACGGGCGATTACGTCGGTTGGCAGAACTCGGATGACCTGTATTTCCCGGGCGCGCTGCGCAAGCTGGGCACGGCCGCCGCCAAGGGCCGCGCGCCGATCGTCAGCGGCAACCTGTTCGTGGCGGATGCCAACAACCACATCTTCCGCAAGATCCACTACACGCCCGTCAACCGCGGCACGCTGACGGTGGTGAAGGCGTCGATCCCGAACCAGTCGGCCATCTTCCGCCGCGACCTGCTGCGCAAGTACGGCCTGCTGCAGGAAAGCATGCGTTACTGCATGGACCTGGAGCTGTGGAGCCGGCTGCTGCGCGAAGGCAAGAACCTGATCGTGCCGGACGCGCTGGGCGTCTACACCGCCCACGACGAGACCAAGACGGCACTGATGCAGGACGTGCTGCTGGAAGAGCGCGAACAGATCGTCAGCCGCATCCGGCGTACCGAACCGGGTCTGGGCAAGCTGTTCGAACTGTCCTGCCGCGCCTCGAAAGTCGCCGCGCACGCACGCCAGGGCGATCTGACGTATCTGCTGGAGAAGCTGACCACCAAGATCTTCGGACGCGATGATTGGGCCGCGCACTAGGCCGGACCGACACTGATACGGAACTGCAATGACTACGCGCCGGCTTTCCACCCTGCACCTCCTGGGCCTGTTCGTCTTCACCGCGCTGGCGCTGAACGACGACAGGTTCGTCATCGGGGTGGGGAGCTTCAAGCTCTCGCCCTTCGACCTGCTGTTCGTGGCCATGCTGGGCGTCAAGGCGCTCCGGCTGGCCGACCCGGGCGCGTACGCGTTCCCGCGCGGCGCGCTGGGGGTGCTGCTGGGCATCCAGGCGATCTCGGTGATCTATCTGCTGGTGGTGTCGAGCCATCACCCCGGCATCGAGACCGGCGACGTCGCGCGCGACCTGCGCATCGTCTTCTACTTCCTCTGCACGCCGTTCCTTTGCTACAAGGATATCGACAGTCCGCACGCCTATGCGATCCTGCAGAAGTACATCGTTGCGGCGAGCCTGGCGGTTGCCACGTTGATGCTGGTGGAACAGGCGGCCGGCTTCAGCGTCGCCAATCCCCTGCGCAACGTGCGGCTGGGCGTGTGGGCGATCCCGATGGGCGTGGTGTCACTGCTGTACTTCCGCCGCACGCTGAACGTATCGGGCCCCAAGGCCTACATGTTGACGCTCTACATGGTGATGGCGCTGGTGTTCTCGCTGAACCGCAGCCAGTACCTGCAGCTGGCGATCTCCGTCATCATCGCCGTGCTGCTGGCCGGCAGCGCCGACATCCGGCGCCGCGCCGTGATGATCTTCGCGCCCGCGGCCGTGGCCGGGGTGCTGATCTTCGGCGCCATCGGCTATCTGGACGTGCTGACCGATCGGATCTTCAGCGTCGAGCGCCTGGACGAAGACTCCAGCTACGGCGCGCGCGTCCAGGAGATGGAAGGCCAGATGCAGTTCTTCGCGGAAAGCCCCGTGTTCGGCAAGGGCGCGGGCTTTCGCAGCTGGGTGATGGGCGAGAACGGCTTCGAGCTGAGCACGTTCGCGCACAACTCATGGGCCTTCTATCTGATGAAGTTCGGCGTGGTCGGCACGATCATGATCATGTTGCCGCCATTATTGATCCTGCTGTTCTCGCTCTTTCGGCGCTACGCCCATCCCGGGCTGGAGATGCACCGGCGATATCTGCTCGCCACCGCGCCCATCTACATCTTCATCGACTCGATGTCCGGCGGTCTGGCCTATGCGCCCAAGACCGCGTTTACCGGCTTCCTGCTGTGCTATTGCCTGTCGCTGATGCGCAATGCACAGATCATGCCCGTGCCTCGCCAAGAATCTCCCGCTCCCAGCCCTCGCCCGGATATCGTGCGCCGGGCGCCACCCACGCGAGTAATACCCCATGTCTGATGTCTTGTTTGTCGCACCGGACTTGCATGGCGGCGTCGGAAGATGCGTCGCCTTCATTGTGGATGCGTTGCCGGAACAGGGGGTGGACTCCGCCCTGTTCCTGCTGCGTTCGCGCAATCGCGAGTATCCCATCGCCAATCCCAAGGTCACCCGCGCATTTCCGATCATCGAGTCCCCAACCAAGCTGCGGCTGGCGCTGCCCGTGGCGTTCTTCAAGCTGCTGCAGCACATCCGCCGCGAAAAGCCCGCCATCGTCTGCTCGCACGGTCTGTTGTGCAACATGCTGGTCGTGCTGGCCAGAAAGATCCTGCGCGGCAACTTCCGTACCGTGGCCTTCGAGCACAGCAGCCCGGCCATCCACTACGGCGCATCGAAAATGCGCCGTCTGAAGTGCTGGCTGGTCAGCCAGACTTACCGGCGCCATGACGCCGTGGTGGGCGTGTCGCGCGGCGTGAAGGAAGACCTGGTCAGCATGTTCCCGCCGCTGCGCGGCAAGGTCCACACCATCTACAACGGCGTGCCGCTGGACAACGTGCGCCGGCAAGGCGCGCAACCCAAGCTGAACGACGGTGGCGAGTCGCCCTATCACGTGGTGGCCGTGGGCCGGCTCGAGGCGGTGAAGGACTATGCCACCTTGATCGACGCAGCCGCGCTGCTGGACGACCCGCGTATCGCATTCACGATCCTGGGCGAAGGCTCCGAGCACGCCGCCCTGCAAAAGCGCATCGACGACAGGCCATCGCGCACGCAGGTCACGTTGGCGGGCCATATCGACAACCCCTTTCCGGTCATCGCCGGCGCCGGCGCCTTTGCGCTCACCTCCGTGCGCGAGAGCTTCGGCAACGTGCTGGTGGAGGCCCTGTGCCTGGGCGTGCCCGTGATCTCCACGGACTGCCCGCATGGTCCGGCCGAGATCCTGGACGCCGGCCGCTACGGGCTGCTGGTGCCGGTCGGCGACGCCGAGGCACTGGCCGAGGCGGTCCGGCGCCTGGCCTACGACGGCGAGATGCGCGAGAAGCTGGCGGCCCAGGGCCCCGAGCGCGCGGACGCCTTTTCCCTTGAGCGGCACTGCCGCAACGTCATCGATCTCTTCCGCCCGCTCATGCAGCGCGGAACGCCCTGAACAGGACAGCATCATGCAGAAGATACCGGTATCCGTCGTGGTGATGACGAAGAACGAGGAACGCAACATCGCGAAGTGCCTGAAGGGGCTGGTGGAGTTCGACGAGGTCTTTGTCGTCGACTCCAACAGCACGGACGCGACCTGCTCGATCGCCACGGCGATGGGCGCGCACGTGTCGAACTTCAATTGGGACGGCAAGTATCCGAAGAAAAAGCAGTGGTGCCTGGAGCAGCTTCCTTTTTCGCACCCCGTCGTCCTGTATGTCGACGCCGACGAAGAGATGACGCCAAGCCTCGCCGCCGAGATCCGCGAGGTGCTGCCGCGCTTCGCGGCCGGCGCGGGCGGCGCCTTTGTGCCGTTCGACTACGTGTTCTGCGGCAAGAAGCTCGAACACGGCCACCGCGTCTACAAGCTGGCGCTGCTGGCGCGCGACCGCTCGCGCTTCCTGGACTACGACGACCTGGACGTCGCCAACATGTGGGAGGTCGAGGGCCACTACCAGCCGCAGGTCCAGGGCGAAACGTTCGCGCTGCGCCAGCGCATGGTGCACAACGACCACGATTCGCTCTATCACTACTTCGACAAGCACAACCGCTATTCGGACTGGGAAGCGAACCTGCGCACCAAGGGCCTGATGAACGACCCGCGCGAAGCCAATGTGGGCGGACGCGCGCTGCTCAAGAAAATCTTCCAGGCCATGCCGTTCAAGGCGCCCATCTCGTTTCTGCATTCCTACGTCTTCAAGCTGGGCTTCCTGGACGGCAAGGCGGGCTATGACTACGCCGTCGCGCGCGCCATGTACTACTGGCAGATCCGCATCAAGACCGAAGAAATCCTGAAGGCGCGCCGGGCCAGCGAGGCCGCCTCGCAGCGCGATGCCGTTGCGGGAGCGGCCAAATGAGCACCTTGCAACGCCTGGACCAGTTCGCGCTGGCGCCGGGTCAGCGCGGGCGTTCGGCGCTGACCGTGCAGTTGTGGTGGATGGTGCAAGGCACGCTCTTTCGCTGGTCGCCGCAGGTGGCCTACGGCTTTCGCCGCTGGCTGCTGCGCTGCTTCGGGGCGCGCGTGGGCCACAAGGTGCTGATCCGGCCCACGGCCACGGTCACCTACCCCTGGAAGGTCGAGATCGGCGACTACGCCTGGATCGGCGACGACGCGGTGATCTACAGCCTGGGTCCGATTCACATCGGCGCGCACGCCGTGGTGTCCCAGCGCAGCTATCTGTGCGCGGCGGACCACGACGCCGGCCGGCCCGACTTCCCGCTGCGTGAACGCGCCGTGCGCGTCGAAGACGGCGCGTGGGTGGCGACCGACGTGTTCGTCGGACCGGGCGTGACGATCGCGCGCGAGGCGGTCATCGGCGCACGCAGCTCGGTGTTCCGCAACATGCCTGCCGCAATGGTCTGCCACGGCAACCCGTGCCGACCCATCCGGCCCCGCACCGCCACGCCAACATGAAAATACTCATCTATGGCATCAACTACGCGCCCGAACTGACCGGCACCGGCAAGTACACCGCCGAACTGGCCGAATGGCTGGCCGCGCGCGGGCACGAAGTCAGCGTGGTCACCGCCCCGCCCTACTACCCGCAATGGAAGGTGCACGAGGGCTACCGCGGCTCGCGCTATGCCAAGGAAACGCGCCGCGGCGTGACCGTGCGACGCGCGCCCTTGTGGGTGCCCGAAAGACCTGGCGGCGCCAAGCGCCTGGTGCACCTGGCAAGCTTCGCGCTGTCCAGCCTGCCGTCCCTCCTGCGCGCCGCAATGCGCCGCCCGGACATCATCCTGGTCGTCGAACCCGCCCTCTTCTGCGCCCCGGCCGCGTGGCTGACCGCGCGCCTGACCGGCGCGCGCGCCTGGCTGCACATCCAGGACTTCGAGGTCGACGCGGCGTTTGAACTGGGGCTGCTGAAGGGCGGCGCCTTGCGATCGATGGTCAAGCGCGCCGAGCGCTGGTTGATGCGCCGGTTTGACCGCGTGTCGACGATTTCAAACCGGATGCTGGATCTGGCGCTATCCAAAGGCATCGATCCCGCCCGTGCGGTGCTGCTGCCCAACTGGATCGATGTCAACGCCATCACGCCGCTGGCCGAAGGCGGCGATTACCGTGCGCAGCTCGGCATTCCGGATAACGCCATCGTTGCGTTGTATTCGGGGAACATGGGCGGCAAGCAGGGTCTGCAGATTCTGGCGGACGTGGCGCGGCGTCTCAACCGCGAGGACCGCCTGTGGTTCCTGTTCTGCGGGCAAGGGCCAGAACGCGCGGCGCTGGAAGAGAAGTGCCAAGGCCTGACGCGCGTCATCTTTCTGGACCTGCAGCCAGCGGAACGCCTGGGTGCGCTGCTGGGCACTGCGGATATCCACCTCCTGCCCCAACGCGCCGGCGCCGCCGACCTGGTGATGCCTTCAAAACTGACCGGCATGCTGGCCAGCGGCCGCCCGGTGGTCTGCGGCGCGGCGCGCGGTACGGAGCTGGCCAGTGTGGTTTCGCGGTGCGGGCTGCTGACACCGCCCGAGGATGCCGTGGCGATGGCCGAAGCGGTGCGCAAGCTCAGCTATAACGCACAAATCCGCGAAACTTTGGGCGCGGCGGCACGGCAGTATGCGATGGCGCATCTGCATGTGGACGCGGTGCTAGGTGCGGCGGAGCGGGAGTTTATGGCGATTGCGAAGAGCAAGGGCCGCGAAGCGCCGGCGGGGACGCGGGCGAGTGAGGGGGATGTTTGAGAGGCGGTGTCTGTCGGACTTGGCGCACGCATTGGCGGGCTCGGGACATCATGCACAGCGTCGCCTTGCCCCGCCGTTCTTGTTTAGCCTGAAGAAAAGCCACAATGTCGATTGTTCCCTTCCGGAAATTGAATCTCCGGGTATAGGAGAACGATCAATTGCGGCAAGGCCATGGACGGCATGAACACAAGCAGAATCGCCAAATCCACCCAGATTGTCAGCGGCAACCATAGCCGCGCCTTCTTTGTGGTGAGAGACCTGACGATCCAACGGCCACCGTAGCGCATCAGCACATCACGCGGACTTTGGGGGAATGTGATGATTTTGGGTGGGGGCAAGTCTTCGATCTGGGCCATAAACCGATGAAGCCAAGCCCAGATATGGTCTGCGAAAATTCTCTCGTTGGACATTATGGGTATCTTGACTAATTGCGGCTCAGGCAGGTTGCAGGTATAGCCCACGATGTAAAGATACGGTTGCGCATGACCCGTCATCCACCTGATGCCCTGAAGCCCATCCCAATCAAGTTCCCATATTTCCTCCGAGCTTTCTTCGGGATATGGAACGTAGTAGACCCGACGACTACGGCGATCGAAACGAACTTTCGAACAACGGTATCGATGGCGCGGTCCCAATACGCGAGGAAGGAAGAACAACATAAGCCCTATGACTGGAAAGCCTAGAACGAACAGCCAAATCAATCCGAACCAGTCGTCAACGCCTACGACCACTGCAATAAAAAAAACAACCAGCCCAAAGAAAGTGAACATTCGAAGAATGAGCCCCTCACCTTCGGTTGGCATATCGGATACGACTTCGATGCAATGCTCGTTGAACTTGGTTGCCTCTATGGCGGAGGATTCCTGCGCGTCGGGCTGCAGAGGCAGTAGCGTCGATGCAAAGCGAAATAGCCTCCATTTTTTCTGGATTTCTCTAAATGACGGGCGCGGGCGGCGGGGTTGCTTGGTAGCCCGCATCACGTGGGTTCCTGAACCGGAGCGATCAACGCATCGTCAATGGGATCTTTTAGCCAAGTACCGCGCGTGAAGACAAGCGGTTCGTTTTGTGGAAACAACGCGAGGCTGGGTTGGTCCACCACATCCGGTCGGTAACAGTAGTCCAGCAATATCTCCGTATCTTCACGCATAGTGATTTGCCAGCTCAACTGGCGGGTGCCATCGCGGATGAAATCCTTGCCAATAACTATGCATTCTGTGTCATAGGGAAAGCGGTAATCCGGAGGTGTAGCGATGGGCCCGCGGGCCATATTCAGGCTTTTGCCGTTCCTCTTGGCCTTGAGCGTGTATTGGAAAATATCGGCATGACTAATGACGGTCTCGCCTTCGCCCAAAGTGGGATAGCCGGGCAAGACCACTGTGAGCGAAAGCGTTCCCACTCCTTCCTTGGCGATAGCACGTTTTAGATCAGCGCTGTCTAGCCAAAGGCCATAAACAGGGATGCTGCGAATTACGATATCGCCTGCCGACATTGAGGGAGTCTCCCAATTCGCTACAGCGCGGACACCGTACACGGCACCGTGGAATGCATTGAGTTCCTGGTCCAGCGAGTTATAACGATATGCCCGATTACCCAGGCTCCAATGACTATGTGCCAACCAGACTTCGTCGGGCTGGAATTTGGCGAGAGCGGCCTGGAAACTGAAATAAGCTGCTCCCGCTGTGGCAATGAACGCCACCACAAACCAGCCGACTGGTCCAACGACGCCTAGAACGGTGCCTAAAGCGCTTAGAACCAATCCAGCAGCCGCCAAAACCCCACAACCAGCGGACGCCAGATACAGTCGGCCCGCTTCGGCGTTTTGTTGAGTGGTGAAGGCGTGTGCAGCGCGCAGTCCATCCGCGATGGCCGAAATAGCGGCCGTTATTGAGCCGACCCATGTGGCTAGGGTCCGAGATGCCAATGCAGCCTCTCGCGCCAACGCAAGCGACTTTCCATTTGCCAATGCACGCAATTGGATTTGATCGCCCTTCACTAACAAGCCGGAACTAATCACGGCTGTCACTGCCGCAAAGGCGTTAACGCCGTTGGCGGCGCCGGCAATCGACAGATCAATCTTACCGTTCGCGAAGTCTTTGATCGATGATCGAAGCGCCATGATGGCAGAAACCGCCGCAAGTCCTGTAAATGCATATTCCCCACGCACAATCGCAGTCTGCGCGGCGCCGTAGGCCGGACTTTGGCGCCCCCGCTCCAACATACGCTTGAACACGTTGCCTTCAAGTTGAAACGGCTGCCGATTGTTCACTGTCGGTTGAACGGAAGAAATGCGCTTCACCTGATCACCGAAGCGCACCTCTTCGTAAAGGAGCACCGTTGCCGCCTGGTTGCGCAATGGCCGCTTGACCGTAATGCCCCACTTCCTGAGTCGTTCGGTGTTCATGTGTTGCTCACCATGAAACTGGGCGTATTGAAAGCGCGCCTCAGCGCTGGACACGCGGTACGTGACGATCGTGCTGCCAACACGGACTTCAGCAAATAGGCGTAAACGTCGAACTATCCTGTCGGCCGTAGCATCGGACAAACTCATATCGCCTAGTTGAGACAGCATTTGGTTTATGAGTACACCTGAGGACTCAGTCGCCGGATAAGAGACATTGAACTCGAAGATTGGCACAAAGGCAGCACCCCCGACGTCCAGCGCGCTCTTGAGTAGCGGCGGGTTGGTCATGTTTTCGTGCAACTCTGGAATGCCGTGCCCCAGCGCCAACCAGACGGGACTTTTTCCTGGTTGGGCCAACAACATCTTTCGGTAGGTGGATCGACCGCTTTCGCTGTGAGTCAGGTTACCAACGCAGTGGGCAACAACCCGCTCGTAGTCTTGCGCATTCTCTTTTGCGCCCAGGTCGAAACAGGACAGCATCTTGCTGAACCACCCATCCTGCCAATCGTCGGCGATGGTGCTGCCGCCAGTCTTGATCCAACTCTCCAGGTCGTTCACTAGCGTGTCGATGGCGGACTGTTTCCGCTTGACGGCTTCTTCGTACGCCAGCATGTATGGAACCGCATTGCCGAACGAGACGTCCGCATTGCTGTTTTGATCGAAGCGAACCAGATCTCGCCTTTTGGCGTAGGCTTGCGGGGTCGCCCGCTCCTGAACGCTCTGCAAGTACTGTTTGATGACAGTCGCGCTCGTGTATGCGTGATTGTTATCGATTTCATAAACTTGCCGATCTGCCGCGGCAACAGCGACGAGATGCGCCAATTCACTCACGACGCCGATCGGGTCGTGCAGTACGACCGCCAGCGGAACGATATCCTTTATGGGAACAAGCTCGACGTGAGCGCCTGGAATGACGGTGTCGTAGGTCGTGAACGACTCGGGGAGAGATATCTCGCTCCATGTGTAGCCCGGCTTTTCGTTCGAGCCGGGTCGTCGCAGTTCCGGTGCTGCGTGAGCAAGCAGCGCAATGTTGAACGCATGGGGCTGTTCAACGCCACCGGACGGTCTGACCGTTGTCGCCAACCTGGTGCGGATGCCATCGGCATCATTCTCAATGCTCCATAGCCGAGCATGGGTGAGCATCGTCTCACTGGTCAGCAGGTAGACAACGTCCGCTGTCTTGCTCTCTGGGGCAGATAGATAGGGTCTGGCGCTGGCGATCTCGGGGCGAGCGAGCCGCCCCGGGATCTCATCCTGATCGTCTTCGCGAGTCCACCAAATGCGTGCAAAGCGCAGGTCATCGGTGACTTGATAGTGCTGCGTCCACATACGGCCGTGCTGGAAATAGCACAGGTAGACGTAGGCGCCGGGACGCAGCACGCGCAGGCCGTATGCCTTGCCAGCGGCCAGCTCGGGATAGCCATCGGTGCTAAGCGTTGGAAACACGCCTTCTTCCCAGGAGCGCTCTGCAACGCCATAGCGCAAAGGATAGATGGGCGCGCATCGCTGACACGCTGGCGGTGAGATGGCCTTGCCCAGTTGTTTTTCATTGGGACGGTCGGGACCCAGTGCTTTCTTGTAGGGCTTCGTCATGTCGGCTTCCTCAAGATGGTGTGACACCGGATCGTGAGCGCCGCTGCGTGATCAAGAACATTGCGGAGGTCGGCGGCCGCATTGGCGATAGCCAGGGCCACATGCATCACGAAGTTCCTGAACAGACTTCTCTGCAATGTGAAATCGACCACGACGAAGGACTTGTCGTAGACGGCAAATGTGAACCGAAGATCGGACTGGATAGGAATGGCGTGCTCCCGGGAACAACAGGCCTTTTCTCATCCCCGATGAGTGCTCAGCCCGCGCCCGGCCATTACGGCATGCCAACACAGGCTTGGATATCAGACACGTATGATTTTGAAGTGCACCAGCTGAGAACTTGATCGGGTTCGCAACCTTGGGCGTGGCCGGGACCCGCCACGCGCCGCTGCAATGCTCAGTGGCACAGCATCCGATGACGCAACGCTCAACGAACGACTTTTATTGCGATAACTTTCACGCGCCCAAAAAAGCAGAGCCCGTGCAGGCAGCATCGCCACCCGCACAGGCCCTGACTCGCGTCATCGCATCAACCCGCTTCGCCCTTCCCGGGCGCGGGCTGCCCATTCGAGCTTCGCACCAACCCCATCTGCACCGCGATGTACGCGGCCTCGGCCTGGTTGCGCGCATTGAGCTTCCAGTACAGCGTGCGCGCGTGGCTCTTGACGGTGGCGACCGAGATGCCGACTTGCTGGCCGATCTCGCGCATCGTCTTACCCTGCACAAGGAGCTGCAGGATTTCCTCCTGCCGCTGCGTAAGCTCACGCAGCTCCTGCACGGACGCGTGTGTCGTGCTGGGCGGCCTGCCTGCGGGTTGGGGATAGCATTCGCCGCCTGCGATCACCAGGCTGACGGCCGCGGCCAGCGCGTCGGGGCTGGACGCCTTGGGCAGATAGCCCGCGACGCCGGCGCGCGCACACGCGGCCATGACGCTCTGGTCCATCGCAGAATACAGCACCAGCACCAGCCTGGGCATGAAGAACGCCATCGCCTGGGAAAGAAGCCCGATGTCCTGCTCCGCAGTGCCGCTGCAACCGACCACCAGCAACTCCACTGGCTTGTTGATCGAGCTGGACATATTGAGAAGGTGAGCTGGCGAGATGGCCAGGATATCGTCGGCGTTGCGCACACGTTCCAGCACATGCTGAATTGCGACACGAAGCAGAGCGTAGTCTTCGATCAGTACGGTTGTCATCCCGGGAAGAACCTTGTGACGCATGGCCCATTACGGCTCCCATGACGCTGGCGCGACGCCGCGCAAGGCGCGGGTTCACGCGCGTCGCCAGGTTCAAGGGAATCCTGTCCGCAGCCTTGGGATTGCAGTGGCGAGACTAAGTGATTCGCCCTATCAATCCATGCTTGCGGACACAACTCATGCTATCAGCGGCTACGTTCGCTGAATCTCGTTCAGGAGGATGATTGGTGGCGGAAAGCGAGGTGACAGCAACCCGAACACCTGCTTTCTATGCCTTAGCCGTATTGGCTATGCGCAACCCCGGCAGCGTTGGAACTGGGCGTTCCTGCTGCCGGGCAGGCAGCGCAAACCTGACTCAACCGAGCTTGCGCCCATAGATCTGCCCGGCATCCACTTCGCGCCCGTTCGGTTCATGCCATTCCAAGGTCGCACCGCGTTGCAGCGCCGCGTAAACGGCTTCGCCCTTGTTCTTGACATGCAGGCGTTGATACAGCGTGCACGCGTGCGTCTTGGCCGTCGCCACCGAGATGTTCAACATCCGGCTGACGGTCTTGATGGGATAACCCCGTGCAAGCAGCACCAGCACTTCGTACTGGCGCGGCGTGATCTGCAGGAGCTGTGCCCCCGCGCTCACGGGCATGGTGCCCTTCGAGCCGGCTTCTTCCGCGTCCCGCGACGGCAAGGCGCATACGGTGGAGGCCGGAGCCTGCAGCGCCTGTTCGCTGGGGAAGCATTGCCCGCCCGCCATCACCAGGCGGATGGCGGCCTCGAGGATCTCGACCGAGGCCGTTTTCATCAGGCAACCGTACACGCTGGCGCCAGGCAGGCCTTGCACCGGCATGGGCAAGGGCATGACGTCCGTCAAAAGCAGAATCCGCTTGGGCGTCAGAACGCGCTGAATCTCGTGCAACGCGCTCCATGCTTCATCGGTATCCACTGGCAAACCATAGATCAGAAGATCGGCGCCCGCGTGCACGCCGTCGGCCTTGGACACGTCCGCAAGGCCCATCCCCTCGATCTCCCACACATCATCCAACTTGCTAAGAATCTGCCACAAACCCAACCGCAGTAGCGGATGAGCTTCAATCAGGACCATCTTGGCCATGGTGTCCTCCCGGTTTTTCGACGGGCCTAGAAGGGATCTTCGCTGTGCTGAAGACTATTTTTTATCCAGCCCTGCGGGGGTGGTCCGCATATCCCGGAATATCTAATGAAGCTGAACCGGGACGTTTGGGCTGGGCGACTTTGGTAGCCAACATAACGGATGGCATGGAACCCATCTTATGGTTCGGATTTGTCAAAATCAAGACGTTTCAGGGCGATATAATCCGACAAAATCAGAAATCAATCGTTAGCCTTAATCACGTTCCTAAATATGGATGAGAATTTCATCTCGTCCTTTTCGCCGCTAGGGTTTTCACCAGCGGCGACGGGCTTCGGGGACGTGTCTCCCTCTATGAAACGGCCCGTCAGGGCGGCCCTCACAGGCGCTCTGGCCCTTGTTACAGACGAAAAAAAGCCGCGTCGGGACATCAGCCGGACGCGGCGTCGAGTAGCCGGTGGAAGAGGGAAACCTGTCAACTTGTATCCGTAGACACATCAAGCCCGTGAACAGTCCCTGTATTCGAAATAACGGTAACATTTTTTATTTACACGCCCGCAGGCGGATTTACTCCATATAGGCGAAGTCAAATACCGTGTGCCCCCCCTGATGATGCCAATGGTGCATTGAAGCATGGCGTTTTCTCAGGAAGTTTGCGTAGTGGATTTCGCCGTCGGTTTCGACATAGGTGGAAGGCGTCAATTCCTCGATCTGGTTGAGCGAGACACCCTTGCCGTAGTGACAGAAGCCCTGGTACTGCGCGCACCGGATCACGTCTCCCCCAGGCGAGACAACGATTCCGGCGTTGCGGGCGCGCATCGGGTTGCGCACGATCGGGTTGCAGGCGTGCGGCGTCCAGGTCGTGGAACGTGGCGAATCGGAGAAGAACGCGAACAGCTCGTCGCAATGGCTCTGCCCGTCCGTCCGGTCGATATTTGTTAATAGCCACCAGTATTCTCCGTGTTTAAAAATAATGGTATCCACGGCCGAAATATTGGTCATCAGATTAACATCAAGCTCCCATTTCAGCGGAAATTCAGTGCATTTCCACAGTTCAATACTGCGATTTCCGCACGTTTCCGGAACCATGTACGTCACGCCTTCGTGTTCAAAAATATACGGAAACGAGAGGTGATAGGGCAGGTTCAGCGCAGTGCCCAGCAGCCGGAAAGCCCCGTCGGAGTAGGTCGCAACCGAGATCGTGCCCTTGCGGGACGTAAAATCGTAGTCTTCGA
Source organism: Achromobacter sp. ACRQX (assembly GCF_022346505.1). Lineage (NCBI taxonomy): Bacteria > Pseudomonadati > Pseudomonadota > Betaproteobacteria > Burkholderiales > Alcaligenaceae > Achromobacter > Achromobacter sp. ACRQX. Next base: position 38,945 of record NZ_JAKRML010000006.1, on the reverse strand, counting down.
AGAATATATATGGTTTTTTATCGTGCGTATAAACGAAAGGGTCGGCGAAAAACCGGCCCTTTGGCGGCTGCAATACCATGGCTTCGGAGACCACGGCCTGCTGGCGCGCAGACGGAAACATACCGATCCGCCAGCGGACATTGCGTTTCATGATGCGGCGCACAACGAGATCGGACATTAACCAAGCCTGGCGCGCAATATATGCAGCGCTATCCCACTCAGCCGGATCGGCCCGGCGCGGGCCGCTCATGATCTGCATGGCGGGCGGGGCGACGCCCGGGCGGTCATGGGCCAGCGCCTGCAAGGCGTCGTAGACCATGAAGTTTCCCAAACTGAATGCGCGCGCCTGATTCTTCAGCCAGAACACTTCCGTATTGAAGCTGCGCTGGTCCAGAAGCTCGTCGTCTTCCTGCCTGGCGCCCACGCGCCAGAGTTTCACGGTGGTGTGATCCTCGCGCTGAAAGACCTCCCAGAAACCCGCATATCGGCTTGTCGCCACCGCAATATCGGAATAGCTCAACTGCCAGACGCCCAGCCGCGACCAACTGGCGAGCTGCGCCCGTGTGGCCGGCGACGCACCCAGCGTGATGACCAGGTCCAGCCCCAGCGCCTGGACCTCGGCGCGCGCGTGCGGATCCTCGTCGCCCGGCGCCAGCGGGATCACCGACGCGCCCGCCTCCTGCAGGCCATCGCGCATGTCGCGGCAGGCCAGCATGTCCCGCTGCTTCTGCGGCAGCAGCTTGCCTTCCAGACGCGACAGCGAGCCAAACAGTGCCTTCACGCTCAGCCTGGGCGCGGTATCGGCAGCCTCGCCGTTCATCACCAGCAGTGCCGTCAGGTCGAAATCCTGGCTATGGAGTAACCACTCAACCATCTCGTGCATCCAGCCGGGTTGCTCATACCCGTCAACCAGCAGTCCCACCTTGTACGTCTTCATTTCTCGTGCTCCTGTATCAGGGCGATTGGCCTGCCGCGTCGTGACTGCGCGGGTGCCTCGCCCGGCACACACCCGGGGCAATGCGTTCATGTTCTCGCGCTGATACTGCGGGGTTTTGGGCGTGCGTTCCAGAGCACATTCATCCTAGGGCCGGTGTCCGAGGCCGATCGGCCAAAACTCAACCTGGCGGACATGTCGCGCCTCATTCTTCTTTCCGGCGGGTCTCGTCCTTACGCCCGATGCGAAGCGCACGTGCCGCAAAACCGACACATCACGCGCGCCTGGTTAGGGGTAAACCCTATTGGGGATAGCAGAGGCTCGCCTCTCATCCCTGCCTCCCGCATAATGCTTTGAAACAAACGTTTGAATTCAACCTTATGCAAGAAATCCGCGCCACGTCCACCAGAGAAACCATCCTCGACACCGCCGAATCCCTGTTTGCGCAACAGGGACACGAAGCGACGTCGATGCGCCAGATCACGGGCGCGGCCGGTGTGAATCTCGCTTCGGTGAACTATCACTTCGGCTCGAAAGAGTCACTCGTGCAGGCGGTGCTCAAACGCCGCCTGGAAGTGCTGAATCGCGAGCGCATGCGCCTTCTGGACGAACTCGAGGCGCAATCCGGCGGCAAGCCCCTGAAGCCCTCCCAGATCGTGGATGCGTTCTTCGGCACCCTGCTGCGCCTGGCCGCCGATCCGGCGCAGGCCGGCAGCACCTTCCTGCCGCTACTGGAGCGCACGATGACCGACCCCACGGATTTCATCCGCGCGTTGTTTGCCGAGGAATATGCCGACGTGCTCGCGCGCTACCGCAACGCGCTGTTCGCCGCCCTGCCCGACGTGCCGCGCGCCGAGATCATCTGGCGCTTCCAGTTCATGCTGGGCGCGACGTCGTACGCCATCATGGGCACCGACCTGCTGCGCTCGGTCACCGGTCTGGCCGGCGACGAGGCGGAACAGCCCAACGACCGCGAGCTGCTCTTGCCGCGCCTGATGAGTTTCCTGCTGGGCGGGCTGCGCTCGCCCCTGCCGCACTTGAATGCAAGCCCCGGAGGCGCCTGACCGCCTTCCACCGCAACAGGCCGGCGAGCCGCCTTCGGTCACCGCCAGGCAACTGAAGAACAACGAGGAGACAAGAAAATGTACGCAGTCATCGTCGCGCTGGTTGTCATTGCGCTCCTGGCCGCCGTGTTGCTGGGCGTGCGCCCCATCCGGCGGGCGCTGCTGTCCGCGCCGATCTTCAACCTGTACCGCAAGGTGCTGCCGCAGATGTCCGACACCGAGCGCGATGCGCTCGAGGCCGGCACGGTCTGGTGGGAGGGCGAACTCTTTCGCGGCCGTCCCGACTGGAGCCGCCTGCTGGCGTATCCGCGCCCCTGCCTGACCGACGAAGAGCAGCGCTTCCTGGACAACCAGGCCGAAGCCGCCTGCCGCATGGTCAATGACTGGAACGTCACGCAAGAGCGCTTCGACCTGCCCGCCGACGTCTGGAACTACCTGAAGTCCGAGGGTTTCCTCGGCATGATCATTCCCAAGCAATACGGCGGCCTCGCGTTTTCCGCTTACGCCCACTCCGAAATCGTGACCAAGCTGTCCACGCGGTCTTCCGCGCTGGCCGTGTCGGTCATGGTGCCGAATTCGCTCGGTCCCGCAGAGTTGCTGCTGCATTACGGCACCGAAGAGCAAAAGAACCATTACCTGCCGCGTCTTGCGCGCGGCGAAGAGGTGCCGGCCTTCGCGCTGACCAGCCCGTGGGCAGGTTCGGACGCCGCAGCCATCCCCGACAGCGGCATCGTCTGCAAGGGCGAATGGCAGGGCCGCGAAGTCATCGGCATGCGCGTCACCTGGGACAAGCGCTACATCACGCTGGCGCCCGTCTGCACGCTGCTGGGCCTGGCGTTCCGCCTGTACGATCCGGACGGGCTGCTGGGCGGCAAGAAGGACCTGGGTATCACGTGCGCGCTCGTGCCGCATGATCACCCCGGCGTGGACACCGGCCGCCGCCACTTCCCGCTGAACGCCATGTTCATGAACGGCCCGACGCGCGGCAACGACGTCTTCATGCCGCTGGACTTCATCATCGGCGGTCCCGCCATGGCCGGCCAGGGCTGGCGCATGCTGATGGAATGCCTCGCCGCGGGGCGCTCGATCTCGCTGCCCTCTTCCAACACGGGCATGTCCAAGCTGACGGCGCGCGCAGTGGGCGGCTATGCCCGCGTGCGCAGCCAGTTCCGCATGCCGGTCGGCAAGTTCGAAGGCGTCGAAGAGGCGCTGGCCCGCATCGGCGGCAACACCTACATGATGGACGCCGCGCGCACCATGACGGCGGGCGCGGTGGACCTGGGCGAGAAGCCCTCGGTCGTGTCGGCCATCGTGAAGTACCACGTGACCGAACGCGCGCGCCAGGTCGTCAACGACGGCATGGACGTGATCGGCGGCAAGGGCATCTGCCTGGGACCATCCAATTTCCTGGGCCGCGCCTACCAGCAGATCCCCATCGGGATCACCGTGGAAGGCGCCAACATCCTGACGCGCAGCCTGATCATCTTCGGCCAGGGCGCAATCCGCTGCCATCCTTATGTGCTGGCGGAAATGCAGGCCGCGCAATCGCCGGACCGCAAGCAGGGACTGGACGATTTCGATGCCGCGTTCTGGGGCCACGCCCGCTTCGTGGTGCGCAACACGCTGCGGGCGCTGGGCACCTCGCTGACCGGCGCGCGCTTTGTGGCCGTCAACGCCGACGTCGCACCGGACATGAAGCGCTACTACCAGCTCCTGGGCCGCTACTCGGCCGCCTTTGCACTGCTGGCCGACACGTCGATGCTGGTGCTGGGCGGCAGCCTGAAGCGCCGCGAGCGTCTGTCGGCGCGCCTGGGCGATGTGCTGTCGCAGATGTACCTGATCAGCGCCACGCTCAAGCGCTTCGAGGACGAAGGCCGCCAGAAGGCCGACGCGCCGCTGGCGCACTGGTCGATCCAGGACGCGCTGTGCAAGTTGCAGGAGGCCTTTGACGGCGTGCTGGACAACTTCCCGAATCGCGCTGTCGCGTGGATCATCCGCCGCATCGTGTTCCCGTGGGGCCAGAGCCAGATCCCGCCGTCCGACCAGCTTGGCCAGGACGTGGCCCGGCTGCTGATCAGCCCCAGCGCAACGCGCGACCGCCTGACGGCAGGCTGCCACCTGCCCGATACCGCGGACGAACCCGTGGGCGCGATCGAGCAGGCGCTGGCCGCCACGCTGGAGGCCGAGCCCATCGAGGCCAAGATCCGCGAGATCGAAAAACGCGGCGTGCTGGACGGCAATCCGCAAGCCAACGTGCGCGACATCGCCGACGCGGCGGTCACCATCGGCGCGATCACCGCCGAAGAGTATGCGGTCGTCAAACGCCGCAACCGCTTGCGCGATACCGTCGTCAAAGTGGATGATTTCCCCTTTGACCTCGGCGCCGCCGACGCAGACCGGCCCACGGCCGAACGCAAGGTCGCCTGAGGGAGGAAGCGGATGGCATTCAAACCGGTTTACGTCGTCGATGGTTCACGCACGCCTTTCCTGAAGGCCCGTACGGGCCCGGGACCCTTCTCCGCCGGGGATCTGGCGGTACAGGCCGGCCGCGCCCTGCTGCTGCGCCAACCCTACGCGCCCACGGATCTGGACGAGGTTATCGTCGGCTGCGCCGCGCCCTCGCCCGAGGAAGTCAACATCGGCCGCGTGATCTCGCTGCGGCTAGGCTGCGGCGACCGGGTGCCGGGGTGGACCGTCATGCGCAACTGCGCGTCGGGCATGCAGGCGCTGGACTCCGCCATCGCCAACATCCAGAACGGCCGTTCGCACCTGGTGCTGGCCGGCGGCACCGATGCGCTGTCGCGCGCGCCGGTGCTGTTTTCGGACGGCATGGTGCGTTGGCTGTCGCACTGGTATGCCGCGCGCGGCCTGGGCGCCAAGCTCAAGGCGCTGGGCGGCTTCAGACCGAAACACCTGGCGCCCGTCATCGGATTGCTCAAGGGGCTGACGGACCCGGTGGTGGGACTGTCGATGGGACAGACCGCCGAAAACGTCGCCACGCTCTTTCACATCGACCGCGCCGCGATGGACGCCTATGCGGCGCGCAGCCACCAGCGCGCGCTCGCGGCGCGCGCGGCCGGCATGCCCGAGATCACGCCGCTCATCGACACGCAGGGCAAGCTGCATCCCCACGATGACGGCGTGCGCGACGACTCCACGCCGGACAAGCTGGCCAAGCTCAAGCCCGTGTTCGACAAGCCCTGGGGCAACATCACCGCAGGCAACAGCTCGCAGGTCACCGACGGCGCCGCGATGCTGGTGCTGGCCTCGGAAGAGGCCGTGCAGAAATGGAACCTGCGCCCGCTGGGCCGCATCATCGATACGCAATGGGCCGGGCTGGATCCCGCGATCATGGGGCTGGGCCCCGTGCATGCCGCCACGCCGATCCTGCAGCGCCACGGCCTGGGCTTGAATGACCTGGACTTGTGGGAGATCAACGAGGCCTTCGCGGCGCAGGTGCTAGGCTGCCTGGCCGCGTGGCGGGACGAGGCCTACTGCCAGCAGAACTTCGGCACACCTGCCTGGGGCGACCTGGACCCCGCACGGCTCAACGTCGACGGCGGCGCCATCGCCATCGGCCACCCGGTGGGCGCGTCTGGCGCCCGCATCGTGCTGCATCTGCTGCACGCCCTCAAGCGCCGCGGCGCCCGGCGCGGCATGGCGGCCATCTGCATCGGCGGCGGTCAAGGCGGCGCGATGCTGGTCGAAACCCTGGACGAGGACCGCCCATGACGACACTGGACACGCTTTCCCACTGGCGCCTGGACCGCGACCCCGACGGGCTCGCCTGGCTGACCTTCGACCGCGCGGGCAGCGCGGTCAACGCGCTGTCGGCCGACACGATGGCCGAGCTCTCCGTGGTGCTGGACGCGCTGGACGCCGATCCGCCCAAAGGCCTCATCATCCAATCCGGCAAGGCCACGGGCTTCATCGTGGGCGCCGACGTCAACGAATTCGCCACGCTGGACACGCCCGAGCAGGCGCGCGGGCTGGTGTCGCGCGGCTGGAACCTCATGAATCGCCTGGCCGGCGTGCGCTATCCCACGCTGGCGCTGATCCAGGGCCATTGCCTGGGCGGCGGCCTTGAATTGGCGCTGGCCTGCCGCTACCGGCTGGTGGCCGATCAGCCCGGCGCCTCGCTGGCGCTGCCTGAAGTCATGCTGGGCATCTTCCCCGGCTGGGGCGGCATGCTGCGCCTGCCGCAGGTGATCGGCGCGCCCGCCGCGCTGGACATGATGCTGACCGGCCGCGGCGCCGATGCGCGCCGCGCGGCCTCGCTGGGGCTGGTCGACGCGCGTGTTCCCCCACGGCTGCTGCTCGCCGCGGCACGCCAGACCGTGCTGTCGCGCAAGCCTGCCCGGCGCGCGCGCGGTTTGAGCGGACTGCTGAACCGCTGGCCGTTCAAGGCCATCGTCGCCAACCGCGCCCGCAAGCAGATCGCGGCCAAGGATCCGCTCGGCCACTACCCGGCTGCGCCGGCCATTGTGGAGATCTGGGAAAAACATGGGGGCAATGCGCTGAAGGCGCCCGACCTCATCGACCGCATCATTTCGTCCGGCACCGCGCGGAACCTGTTGCGCGTGTTTCGCCTGCAGGAGCGCCTGAAGGCCAATGGCAAGCAGCCCGGCGTCGCGCCGGCCCGTCACGTCCATGTGGTGGGTGCGGGCGTGATGGGCGGCGACATCGCCGCCTGGTGCGCGCTCAAGGGCATGACCGTCACGCTGCAGGACCAGGAAATGTCGCGCATCGCGCCCGCCATCAAGCGCGCCGCCGAACTCTACGCGCGCCGCCTGAAGGATCCGCGCCTGGCGCGCGCCGCGTTCGACCGGCTGGTCCCGGATCCGGCGGGCGGCGGCGTGCCGCTGGCGGACGTCATCATCGAAGCCATCAGCGAGCAGCCCGATGCCAAGCGCGCGCTGTACCAGTCGCTGGAGCCGCGCATGAAGCCCGACGCGCTGCTGGCCACCAACACGTCCAGCCTGTCGCTCGAAACGCTCCGCGAGGGCCTGGCCCGTCCGGATCGTCTGGTAGGCATCCACTTCTTCAACCCCGTGGCCAAGATGCCGCTGGTGGAAGTCGTGCACGCGGACGACGGCGATCCCGCCATAGAAGCCCGCGCCTGCGCCTTTGTCGGCCAGATCGACAAGCTGGCCCTGCCGGTCAAGAGCGCGCCCGGCTTTCTCGTCAACGCGGTGCTGGCGCCCTACATGCTGCAGGCCATGCGCAGCGTGGACGACGGCGTCGCGCCGGAAACCGTGGACGCCGCCATGGTGGCCTTCGGCATGCCGATGGGGCCGCTGGAATTAGCGGACACCGTGGGCCTGGACATCGCGCGGGACGCTGGCGCGCAGCTTGCCGACGGCGCGGCGCCGCCGCGATGCCTGGCAGACCGTCTGGCCCGCAACGAACTCGGCAAGAAAAGCGGCAAGGGCTTTTATACCTGGCGCGACGGCAAGCCGGTCAAGCAACGCGACCCGGCCGCCGCCCCGGCGGGCCTGGCGCAGCGCCTGATCCAGCCGCTGATCGACGCCACGCGGCAACGCGTGTCCAGCGGCATCGTGGCCGACGCCGACCTGGCCGACGCCGGCGTGATTTTTGGAACGGGCTTCGCGCCTTTCACGGGCGGCCCCTTGCATTACGAAGACGGCAGCACCCAGCAGCACCGCAGCACAGCGGCTCGCGCCGAATAGACCGGCAGCAACAGGCCGGCAGTGGTAGAGAGAGACACACATTCAACTCGAGGAGTCAGTACCATGCGCAGACGTCCATTGTCCCTGAGCACCCTGTCGGCCATCCTGGTCGGCCTGGGCGCATCCGCAACGTCCTACGCTGCCGGCTTTCAGCTCTTGGAGCAGAACGCCAGCGGCCTGGGCAACGCGTATGCCGGCTCGGCGGCAAACCCGGAGAATGCCAGCATCATGTATTTCAACCCGGCAGGCTTGACCTATCTGCCAGGGCTCAATTTCTCCGGCGGGGTAAACCTGATCAAACCGTCGTTCAAGTTTTCGGACAACGGAAACAGCCGCAATCCCAGCGTGCCCGGTATTCCCGGATCAGGCTTGAACGGTTCGGTTCCCACCGGCGGCAATGGCGGGGACGCGGGCCACCTGGGCGTCGTGCCCAACATTTATGCCTCCTGGCAACTGAACGAGCAGTGGTACATCGGCCTGGGCGTCGGCGCCCCCTTCGGCCTGATGACCGAATACGACGACGGTTGGGTCGGCCAGTACCACTCGAACAAGTTCGACATCAAGACCATCAACGTCAACCCGTCCATCGCCTACAAGGTCAACGAGAAGTTTTCGATGGGCTTTGGCGTGAACTGGCAGCACATCGATGCGACCTACAAGAAAAAGACCGTCGTGCCCATCGCCGGCCTGCCGCTGGCCACGAATGGCGACGCGGACCTGAATCTGAAGGGTGACGCGTGGGGCTGGAACGTCGGCTTCATGCTGCAACCCACCGAAGACACGCGCATCGGCTTGTCTTACCGCTCGAAGATCAAGCACTCGGCCAAGGGCGACACCGACATCGACAACATCGGCCCCACCGGCCAATCCGTGTCGTTTGACGCCAAGGCCAACGTCGACCTGCCCGACTCGCTGATCCTGAGCGCCACGCACCAGCTCAACGAAAAGTGGGAACTGCTGGGCGACGTGTCCTGGACGGGCTGGAGCAGCATTCCGGAGCTCAAGATCAAGAACTCGGGCCCGGGCGCGCGCGACGACGAGCTGCCGCTCAACTTCCGCGACACCTGGCGCGTCGCCGTGGGCGCGAACTACAAGTTCGCCCCGGCCTGGAAGTGGAAGTTCGGCCTGGCCTTCGACCAATCGCCGGTGCACGATGCGGCCGACCGTCCCACTTCCCTGCCCGACAACGACCGCTACTGGTTCTCGACCGGCGTGCAATGGGCCGCCACGAAGTCCACCACGATCGACGTCGGCTACACGTACCTGTACCTGCGCAAGACGGACATCGACACCACGTCCGGCAGCCAGGCCACCAAGGGCCGCGTCGCGGGCACCTACGACAGCAGCGGCCACATCTTCGGCCTGCAGCTCTCGTCCCGCTTCTAGCCGTGAACGGGCGGGCGGCCGCGCGCCGTCCGCCCGCCTTTTCAGGAGACTCCCTTGAGCAAGTTCGTCGTCAAACACGTCGCCGTGCTGGGTGCCGGCGTCATGGGCGCGCAGATCGCCGCCCACCTGGCCAATGCCGGCGTGCCGGTCACGCTGTTCGACCTGGCCGCCCGCGAAGGCGACCGCAACGGCACCGTCAAGAAGGCGCTGGCCGGTCTCAAGAAGCTGGAACCCGCGCCGCTGGCCGGCGCATCACGCCTGGCGCTCATCACGCCCGCCAACTACGATGACGACCTGGAGCGCCTGCAAGGCTGCGACCTCATCATCGAAGCCATCGCCGAGCGCATGGACTGGAAGACGGCGCTGTACGAGCGCATTGCCTCGCATGTCGCGCCCGGCGCCATCGTCGCCTCCAACACCTCCGGCCTGTCCATCGACGCGCTGGCCAACGCGCTGCCCGCCGGGCTGCGCGACCGCTTCTGCGGCATCCATTTCTTCAATCCGCCGCGCTACATGCGCCTGGTGGAAATCATCGCCACGTCACACACGCAGCCGGCCGTGCTGGACCAGCTGGAAACCTGGCTGACGTCTGCGCTGGGCAAGGGCGTGATCCGCGCGCTGGATACCCCGAACTTCGTGGCCAACCGCATCGGCGTGTTCTCGATCCTGGCCGCCATGCACCACACCGCGCGCCTGGGTCTGGCCTTCGACGAAGTCGACGCGCTGACCGGCCCCAAGATCGGCCGACCCAAGAGCGCCACGTACCGCACCGCCGATGTGGTCGGGCTGGACACGCTGGCCCACGTCGTGGGCACGATGGAAAAGAACCTGCCCGACGATCCGTGGCATCAATATTTCGCGCTGCCGGAATGGCTGTCGGCGCTGATATCCAAGGGCGCGCTCGGGCAGAAAAGCGGCGCCGGCGTCTATCGCAAGCAGGGCCGCGAGATCCAGGTGCTGGATCTGAAAAAGCAGGATTACGCCCCCGGCACCGGCAAGCTGGCTGACGAGGTGGCGGCGCTGCTCAAGGAACGCGATCCGGCCAAGCGCTTTGCCGCGCTGCGCGCCAGCGACCATCCGCAGGCGCAATTCCTGTGGAGCCTGTTCCGCGACATCTTCCACTACAGCGCCGTGCAGCTTGAGCACGTGGCCGACAACGCGCGCGATCTGGACCTGGCCATGCGTTGGGGCTTTGGCTGGTCGCAAGGCCCGTTTGAAACGTGGCAGGCCGCCGGCTGGCAGGCGATTGCCGCCGCCGTGGCCGAGGACATCGCCGCCGGCCGCGCCATGAGCAACACGCCCCTGCCCGCCTGGGTGCTGGAGCCCGGCCGCCAGGGTGTGCATGCGCCGGAAGGTTCGTATTCGGCGCGCACCGGCAAGCTGCATCCGCGCTCGACGTTGCCCGTGTACGCGCGCCAGCTGTTCCCGGAGCGTGTCGTAGGCGAAGCGCCCGACGACCGGGGCGTCACCGTCTGGGAAAACGAAGGCGTGCGCCTGTGGAACCTGCCGCAGGTCGACGCCGGCATCGCCATCCTGTCCGTCACGTCGCGCAACCACACGTTGGGCGCCGAAGTGCTGGAAGGCGTGCTGCAGGCGGTGGCCAAGGCCGAACACGAATTCGACGGCCTGGTCATCTGGCACGACGCGCCGTTTGCCGTGGGCGCCAACCTGCAGCAGGTGGTAGAAGCCTGCGCGGCGGGCCAATGGGAGATGCTGGACGCCACGGTCGAAAAATTCCAGCGCGCCTCGCAGTCGTTCAAGTACGCGCAGATTCCGACGGTGGCCGCCGTGCAGGGCATGGCGCTGGGCGGCGGCTGCGAATTCCTGATGCACGCCTCGCACCGCGTGCTGGCGCTGGAAAGCTACATCGGCCTGGTCGAAGCCGGCGTGGGCCTGATCCCGGCGGGTGGCGGCAGCAAGGAATTTGCCGCGCGCGCTGCGGCGCTGGCGGCCAAGACGGCCACGCCCGGCGAGGTCTTTCCGTATCTGCAGCCGGTCTTCCAGACCATCGCCATGGCCCAGGTCGCCAAGAGCGGCCTGGAAGCCATCGACGCCGGATTCGCGCGCGAGCACGACATCGTGCTGTTCCATCCCGGCGAACTGCTCTACGTGGCCATTGGCCAGGCGCGCGCCGCGGCGCAGGCCGGCTACACCCCGCCCGCGCGGTTGCAGAACGTGCCGGTGGCCGGCCGCAACGGCATCGCCAACTTCGAGATGGTGCTGGTCAACATGCGTGAAGGCGGCATGATCAGCGCGCACGATTACCGCGTGGCACGTAGCGCGGCGGTCGCGCTGTGCGGCGGCGAGGTCGAGACCGGCACGAAGGTCGACGAGGAATGGCTGCTGGCCGTGGAGCGCAAGGAGTTCGTGGCGCTGCTGCGCACGCCGGAAACGCAGGCGCGCATCCGCCACACCCTGGAAACCGGCAAACCACTACGGAACTAGCCCAAAGGAAATGGATATGAGCACGCAGATCCAAGACGCCTACATCGTCGCCGCCACGCGTTTGCCGGTGGGCAAGCGCAATGGCGCCTACGTCACCACCCGCCCCGATGACATGCTGGCCGCCGCGCTGAATGGCGCGTTGGCGCAGGTGCCGGGGTTGGACGCAGCCCGCATCGAGGACGTCATCGCCGGCTGCGCCATGCCGGAGGCCGAACAGGGCATGAATGTGGCCCGCATCAGCCTGCTGCTGGCGGGACTGCCGCAAAGCGTGGCGGGCGTCACCGTCAATCGCTTCTGCGCGTCCGGCTTGCAGGCCGTGGCGGACGCCGCCGCCCGCATCCGCATGGGCGAGGCCGACATCATGATCGGCGCGGGCACCGAATCCATGAGCGCCATGCCGCAGATCATGGGCAACAAGGTGTCCATGAATCCGGAAATCTTTGCCCATGACGAAAACGTCGGCATGGCGTTCGGCATGGGGCTGACCGGCGAAAAGGTTGCGGAGCGCTGGAAGGTGTCGCGCGAAGACCAGGACGCCTTTGCGCTGGCGTCGCACCAGAAGGCGTGCGCAGCCATCGCTGCCGGCCACTTTCGCGCCGAGACCACGCCTTATGAAGTGGTCACGCATCTGCCGGACGGCGCCAGCGGCGCGGTGCGCGTGGCGCGCCGGCTTATCGAGGTCGACGAAGGCCCGCGCCCGGATAGCAGCCTGGAAGCGCTGGCCCGCTTGAAGCCCGTGTTCTCCACGCGCGGCAGCGTCACGGCCGGCAACAGCTCGCAGATGTCCGATGGCGCGGCGGCCGTGATCCTGGTGTCCGACCGCATCCTGCGCGAATTCAACCTCAGCCCGCTCGCCCGCTTTGTGGGCTTTGCCGTGGCAGGTGTTCCACCCGAGGTCATGGGCATCGGTCCGGTCGCCGCTATTCCCAAGGTGCTGGACCGCGCCGGCATCAAGCAGGACGCGCTGGACTGGATCGAGCTCAACGAAGCTTTCGCGGCGCAGTCGCTGGCCGTGATCCGCGAGCTGAAGCTGGACCCGGCCAAGGTCAACCCGCTGGGCGGCGCCATTGCGCTGGGCCACCCGCTGGGCGCCACCGGCGCGATCCGCACCGCCACGATCACGCACGGACTGCGCCGCACCGGCGGCAAGTACGGGCTGGTGACGATGTGCATCGGCACGGGCATGGGCGCCGCCGGCCTGTTCGAGGCCCTGTAAGCAGGCGGCGGACAGCGTGAAGCCCTACTGGTTCAAGAACCTGTCGCCCGAGTGGCGCGCGCGGCTGATGCGGGTGGGCTTCAACCTGCATCCGGCGTTTCGCGCCACCGGCGGCCGCGTGTTGCACGTGTCGCCGGACTTCCAGCACATCCGCATCAAGCTGCCGCTCTTGCGCCGCACGCGCAATATCGTGGGGTCGATGTACGGCGGCTCGCTGTTCGCGGTGACGGACGGCGCGCATCCGACCATGCTGATGTCGGCACTGGGCGCCGATCACATCGTGTGGGACAAGGCGGCATCGATCCGCTTTCGCAAGCCGGCCTACACCACGCTGTACGTGGATTTCCGGCTGCCGCCGGGCGAGATCGCAGAAATCCGGCGCCTGCTTGCCTCGCATCACGAAACGACCCGCACCTACACGGTCGAATTGAAGGACAAGGACGACGTCGTGTACGCCGTCGTGGAACGCACGATCTACATCGCAGACAAGAAGTTCTACAAACAGAAGAACACTGGAGGTGACCAATGCGTTTCAACCCCGGAGGGCGCGCCGCCGCCCTGAGTCTGATCCTTGCCGCCAGCCTGGCGGGCGCGCCGGCCCACGCTGACGTCGACGTCGCCGGCGTGCGCGTGCCCGAACAGCTTGCCGAAGGCGGCCACGCGCTGACGCTGAACGGCGCCGGCCTGCGCACCCGTTTCGTCGTGAAGGTCTACGTGGCGGCGCTGTACGTCACCACGAAGACCCACGACCCCGCCGCGATCATCGGCAGCACCGAGCCGCGTCGGATCCGTCTGCAAATGCTGCGCGACGTGGACAGCAAGAGCCTGGACGGCGCGCTGCAGGACGGATTGCGCGACAATACGCCCTCGCAGGCGCTGGCCGCGTTGAAAGAACCCGCCGAACGCCTGTCGCGCCTGATGGCCGACATCGGCGCCGCGCGCGAAGGCGACGTCATCGACCTGGACTTCGACGCCCGCGGCGTGGCCATCGCCAGCAACGGCAAGCCGCGCGGACGCATCGACGATCCCGCCTTCGCCCGCGCCCTGCTGCGCGTCTGGCTGGGCGACAGCCCCGCGCAGGCTTCCCTGAAGAAAGCCCTGTTGGGCAACTAGGGCCTTGCGCCCCAACGGAACCGCAAGACATGGAACGAATCTGGCACAAGAGCTATCCCTACGGTGTGCCCGCCGAGATCGAGACCGACGGCGAGACAACCCTGGTGACGATCATCGAGGAAAGCTTCCGGCGCTTTCCGGACAAGACGGCCTACATCAGCATGGGCAAGTCGATCACCTATGCCGAACTGGACGCGCTGACGCGCCGCTTTGCCGCATGGCTGCACGCCCAGGGCCTTGCGCGCGGCGACCGCGTCGCGCTGATGATGCCCAACCTGCTGCAATACCCGGTCTGCCTGTTCGGCGCCCTGCGCGCCGGCTGCATCGTGGTCAACTGCAATCCGCTCTACACCGCGCGCGAACTGGAACACCAGTTGGCCGACGCTGGCGCCCGCGCCATCGTGGTCGCGGACAACTTCGCGGCCACGTTGCAAAAAGCCTTGCCCGGCACGCAGGTCGAGCACGTGGTGGTCACGTCCATCGGAGAAATGCTGGGCCCGATCAAGGGTCGCCTGGTGGACTTCGCGGTCCGACGCGTCAAGCGCATGGTGCCCGCGTGGTCGCTGCCCGGCTCGCACAAGCTGGGCGACGTGCTGCGTGCGGCGCGCGACCTTCCCTACACCGACATGCGGCTCTCGCCTGCCGACCTGGCGTTCCTGCAATACACGGGCGGCACGACCGGCGTGGCCAAGGCCGCCATGCTGTCGCACGGCAACATGGTCGCCAACGTGAGCCAGGCCTACGCGTGGGTAAGACCCCTGGTGAAAGACGGCGAGGAATGCATCGTTACGGCCCTGCCGCTGTATCACATCTTCGCGCTGACGGCGAACTGCCTGACCTTCATGAAGCTGGGCGCGAGCAACCTTCTCATCGTCAATCCGCGCGACATCCCCGGCCTGATCAAGGAAATGGGCAAGGTGCCGATCTCGGCCTTCACGGGCGTCAACACGCTCTTTAACGCGCTGCTTAACCACCCGGATTTTGCCCACCTGGATTTTTCGCGCCTGCGGCTCACCATGGGCGGCGGCATGGCGGTGCAGCGGTCGGTGGCGGACCGGTGGCGCGCAACGACCGGCGTATCGATCGCCCAGGCCTACGGCCTGACTGAAACGTCGCCCGCCGTCACCATCAATCCGCTGGACACAAAGATCTTCAATGGATCCATCGGATTGCCCGTGCCCTCCACGGATCTGTCGATCCGCGACGACGCGGGCCGCGAACTGGGCATCGGCGAAAACGGCGAAATCTGCGTGCGCGGTCCGCAGGTCACGCGGGGCTACTGGAACCGGCCGGACGAGACGGCGCTCGTCATGTACCCGGACGGCTTCCTGCGCACGGGCGACGTCGGTTATGTCGACGAGACCGGCTACGTGTACCTGGTCGATCGCAAGAAGGACATGATCCTGGTGTCCGGCTTCAACGTGTACCCGAACGAGGTCGAGGACGTGGCCGCGTTGCATCCTGGTGTACGCGAGGTAGCGGCTGTCGGCGTGCCGGACGAACGCTCCGGCGAGGCGGTCAAGCTGTTCGTCATCCGCAAGGACCCCACGCTGGACGCGGAAACGCTGATCGCGCATTGCCGCAGCCAGTTGACCGGCTACAAGGTGCCGCGCCACATCGAGTTCCGCGACGACCTGCCGCGCACCAACGTGGGCAAGATTCTGCGGCGTGAGCTGCGTCCGGACGCGCCGGCGCCCGCCGCCACGCCCGCCGCCAACCCTCCGGTCCCCGCGAATCAGGCGACCCGCCAGGACTGATCGGCGCACCGCCGAGCGCACCCCGTTTTTGCGGGTTCAGCACTGTCGCGCGCCGCCAACAGCGGCCGCGGCAGCGTCCCGCATCAAGCCGCGCTTCAACCTAATGAATTCACAGGGGATTTCTGTGGAAGCCCTGCCACGCTGGAGCGCCGCAGGGCTTTTTTACATCTTCCCGCGACGCGCGCTATTGGCTGAGCACATCGCCACAATTGATAATTATTATCGTTGTCATTTCTATACGTAACTGGCCGCACCCAACCGACGCCAGTGGGGAGATCCTCTTGAAGCACCACCACACCCCCGCCGCCCCGCGCGCGCGGCTGCACACCCGTGTTCCCGCCGCCGCCGCGCTGGCCGCCTGCCTGGGCGCGGGCGCCGCGCATGCGCAGCCCGAACAGCCCGCCACCCTGCCCGCCGTGCAGGTGCTGGGCACCGGCGAAACCGCCACCGGTCCCGTCGACGGCTACGTAGCCCGTCGCAGCGCCACCGGCACCAAGACCGACACGCCATTGTCCGAAACACCCCAGGCCATCACCGTGATCCCGCGCGAGCAGATCATCGACCAGGGTTCGCAGAACGTGCAGGACACGATGAACTACGCAGCCGGCGTGCGGCCCAACGCCTACGGCGTGGACAACCGCGGCGACTACGTGCGTGTGCGCGGCGTGGAGCCCGTGCAGTACCTGGACGGCCTGCGCCAGTTCTTCAGCTTCAACAACCCGCGCACCGAGGTCTATGGCCTGGAACGCGTGGAGGTGCTGCGCGGCCCGTCGTCGATGCTGTACGGACAGGGCAGCACGGGCGGCATCGTCAACCTGGTCAGCAAGCGCCCGCAGGCCGAGCAGCAGGGTGAAATCGGCGTGCAGCTGGGCAACTTCAACCGCCGCGAGATCCAGGCCGACATCACCGGCCCGCTGACCGAGGACGGCCAGTGGCTGTATCGCGTGGTGGCGCTGGGCCGCGACAGCGACACGCAGGTGCAGTATGCGCAGGACGACCGGATGTTCCTCGCGCCGTCGCTCACGTGGCAACCCAGCGCAGCCACGTCGCTGACGCTGCAGGCCTCCTGGCAGAAGGACCGCTCCGGCACGACGCAGTCGTTCCTGCCCTGGAGCGGCACGGTGGATCACAATCCCAACGGCCGCATTCCGACGCGCCGTTTTGCCAGCGAACCGGGCTTTGACACCTACGACACCGAGCAATTCAACGTCGGCTGGCTGTTCGAACACAAGTTCAACGACACCTGGAAGGTCCGCCAGAGCTTCCGCAACACGGTCAGCAGCGTGGACTACAAATCGCTGTACCCGAACGTGTATGGCGACCGCCGCGGCGATTCCTACATCGACCCCGAGCAGACCACCGTCGACCGCTACTACTACATCAACAAGCCACGCATGCGCACGCTGCTGGCCGACCAGAACCTGGAAGGCAAGCTGAACTGGGGCCGCACGCAGCACACCGTCATCGTCGGCATGGACTACACGCGGTATCGCGAAACCAGCCAATCGGACAGCGGGCTGGGATCGCCGCTGAATCTGTACCACCCGGTGTATGGCAACGCGCCCGACTACACGCTCAGCGACTCGCCCAAGCAGCGCCAGCAGCAGCTGGGCTTCTATGCGCAGGACCAGATCACGTTCGACAAGAACTGGATCCTGCTGGCAGGCATCCGCCGCGATCGCGTCGAAAGCACGGCCGAGGGCCAGGACAAGGAAACCGATCAGGCCACGACCAAGCGCTTCGGCCTGATGTACGCGGCCGACAACGGCTGGTCGCCGTACGTGAGCTACAGCGAGTCCTTCACCCCCATCGCGGGCGCGGACTTCTACGACCAGCGCTGGAAACCCATGCGCGGCAAGCAGTGGGAACTGGGCTTGAAATACATGCCCCCGGGCGCCGACCTGGAATTCACGGCGGCGGCGTACGACCTGCGCGAAAGCAACCGCCAGACCAACGATCCGGACAATCCCAACAACCAGATCCAGGCGGGCAAGACGCGTACACGCGGCGTCGAACTGGAAATGCGCGGGCGCGTCACGCAAAACGTCGACGTGATCGCCAACTACATCTATACCGACATCGATCCGCAGCTTGAAGGCATGCCCAAGCACATGGTGTCGCTGTGGAGCAAGTACCGCTTCGCTATCGCGGGCCAGCCCGGCTTCGCGGTCGGCGCCGGCACGCGCTTCCTGTCCAAGTTCCGCGACGGCGGCGCGCCGGAGACGCCGTCCGTGACGTTGTTCGACGCGATGGTCAGCTACACCAACGGACCGTGGCGCTATGCGCTCAACGTCAACAACATCGCGGACCGCACGTATGAAGTGGTCTGCCTGGACCGTGGCGACTGCTTCTACGGTGCGCGCCGCACAGTCATGTTGAGCGGCGCCTACCGCTTCTGACGACAAAACCGTCCCCATATCCGGGACGGCAATTGGGGTCAACCTGTACGTACATGCTGTACGTACAGGTGTACACTACGATTTTTTCACCCGTCCGACAGACGCGCGCATGAACGTCTGCAACCCAGAAAAATCGTCCTGGAGACCTCGATAGTGTCGACCGCAACTACCCGCTCGCCCTTTTTTGGCACGATGCAGAAAATCCCTGGTGGATTGATGCTGGTGCCGCTGATCCTGGGTTCCCTGAT
The DNA here is from genome assembly GCF_022346505.1 of Achromobacter sp. ACRQX. Taxonomy (NCBI): domain Bacteria; kingdom Pseudomonadati; phylum Pseudomonadota; class Betaproteobacteria; order Burkholderiales; family Alcaligenaceae; genus Achromobacter; species Achromobacter sp. ACRQX. The sequence continues at coordinate 20,693 of NZ_JAKRML010000006.1, read as the reverse complement.
CGGCACCTTCGCCCCTGATGCGCTCGCAATCGGCGGCTTCACCACCGCCCTCTTCAAGAACAGCGCGCTGCCGCTGATCGCGCTGCTGATCTTCGCGACCGGCACGCACGTCAACGCCCGCACCGGCGGCCCGATCCTGGCCACGGCGGGCACCATCCTGCTGATGAAGACGCTGGTGCCCGCCACGCTCATCATCATCCTGGGCAGCTACGTCGGTCTGGACGGTCTGTGGGGCGTGTCGATCCTGGCCATGCTGGCCGCGTTCGACAACAGCAACGGCGGCCTGTGGCTGGCCTACACCGGCCAATACGGCGATGCCCGCGACCGCGGCGCCTACGTCGCCAGCGCGGTCAACGACGGCCCCTTCTTCAGCCTGCTGTTCCTCGGCGCGTCCGGCTTGGCCGACATCCCGATGATCGCCTTGGTCGCTGCACTGGTGCCCTTCCTGCTGGGCGTCGTCGTCGGCAACCTGGACCCCAAGTGGCGCGACGTGCTCAAGCCCGTGCCCAACATCGTCATTCCGTTCTTCGCCTTTGCGCTGGGCACCGGCATCGATCTGGGCGCCGTGGTTGGCGGCGGCATCAGCGGCCTGATCCTGGGCCTGATCATCAGCCCGATCACGGGCGGCCTGGTCTACCTGGGCTACCGCATGATCCTGCGCCGCGGCGGCAAGAGCGGCCTGGGCTTCGCAGCCGGCACCACCGCCGGCAACGCCATCGCCACGCCCGCCGTGGTCGCGGCAGCCGACCCCAACTTCCAGCAGTACGTGTCCACCGCCACCGCGCAGGTCGCCGCATGCGTGCTGATCAGTTCCATTCTGGCCCCGGTGCTGGCATCCTGGTTCCTCAAGCGCGCCGGTGAACTGAAGTCCGAGGACGCCGACGCCACCGTCGCCCCGCCCCTGACCGAAGCCCGCGGAGAGGCCCTGTGAAACCCACCATCGCCATCGTTGCCGACGACCTGACCGGATCCGGCGACACCGCCGTGCAATTCGTGCGCGCCGGCTGGTGCACGCACCTGTCGATCGGCGGCGCGGACGAGGCCCTGTCCGGGCCCGCCCACGACGGCGTCGAGGTGCTGGCCGTCACGACCAACAGCCGCGCGCTTAGCGCGGCCGATGCGGCCGAAGTCATCCGCGGCAACGTGCGTCAGTTGCGCGATGCCGGCGTCACGCGGCTGTACAAGAAAGTGGATTCGACGCTGCGCGGCGCCTTCAAGGCCGAGATCGACGCGGCGCGCGACGCCTGGGGCGATGACGCGATCGCGGTGGTCTGCCCCGCCTTTCCGGCGACGGGCCGCACCGTCGAGCAAGGCATTCTTTATGTGAACGGCAAGCCGGTCACCGAAACCTCGGCCGCGACCGATCCGGTCACCCCCGTGACCGAAAGCCACATCCCCACCCTGCTCGGCTGCGCCCACGTCGCGCCGCTGGCGGAAGACACGCCGGAAACGCTGGCCGCGCGCATCGCGCACGCGGGCGGCGCCGTGGTGGTGGACGCGGCCACCGATGCCGACCTGGAACGGCTGGCGCGCGCCGTCGGCCTGCTGGGCGAGCGCGCCCTGCCCGTGGGCGCGGGCGGCCTGGCCGTCCCGCTGGCCCGCGTTTGGGCGGGCGCCGACCAGACCGCCCCCGTTGTCGTCGTGGTGACCTCGCAGCACAGCGCCGCACGCGGCCAGGCTGCCGCATTGCAGGCTGCGGGCGCCGACACCTGGCGCCCGTCGCTCGAACAACTGGCCGACGACGCGCAGTGGCAGGCCTGGAGCCAACCGCTCCTGCAGGCGCACGCGCAGGCCCCGCTGGAGGCCGGCACCATTCTGCTGCTGGCCCCCGAAGGCCAACGCGCCGGCCTGGATTCCGACAAGGTCGCCGACCGCCTCGGCAGCCTTGCCGCGAAATTGATCGCCGCCTCGCGCGCGGCAGGTGTCGTCGCCACCGGCGGCGACGGCGCGCGCAGCGTGCTGGTGGCCCTGCAGGCCAACGGCATTGCGTTGGTGGATGAAGTAATGGGCGGCGTGCCTCTGGGCACGCTGACCGGAGGCACGGCCGCTGGCCTGCCCGTGGTGACCAAGGCCGGCGGCTTTGGCACCGAAGACGTACTGGTTCGCGCGGTGCGCGCGATCCGCGACAGGAGATTCAAGCGATGACACAAACCCCTCCCGCAAAGCTGCCCCTCTTGGCCGTGACCTTGGGCGACGTAGCGGGCATCGGGCCGGAAATCACGGCCAAGATGCTCATGGGCCACGACGAACTGCGTCAGAAGGCGCGCCTTTTCGTCGTTGGCGACGCAGACGTCATGGCCAATGCCGTGCGCAGTCTGGGCGCCGACCCCGCCATCGTGCGCAAGATCGAACGTCCGGCCGACGCGACCAACACCCTGGGCTTGATCGAAGTGCTGCAGGCCGGCCCGTCGCTCGCGCACGTCAAGCTGGGCGAGATCAGCGCCGACGCCGGCGACGGCTCGGTGCGCTTTGTCACCACGGCCTGCGCCCTGGCGCGCGCCGGCGAGATCGACGGCATCGTCACCGCCCCGCTGAATAAGGCCGCGATGCACGCCGCCGGCCACAAGTGGCCCGGCCACACCGAACTGCTGGCGCATGAGTTCGGCGTCAAGACCTTCTCGCTGGTGCTGTCGGCCGGCGACCTCTACATCTTCCACGCCACGACGCACGTGTCGCTGCGCCAGGCCATCGAAGACGTGAACCCTGCCCGCATGCGCGCTGTCCTGCGTCTGGCCGGCTCGTTCGCCACGGCCTTGGGCCGCGCCGACGAACCCGTCGCCGTCGCGGGCCTGAACCCGCACGCCGGCGAAAACGGCATCTTCGGCAGCGAAGACGCCGACATCCTCGCGCCCGCCGTGGCCGAAGCCAACGCCGCCGGCATCCTGGCCGCCGGTCCCATCCCGGCCGACGCGCTGTTCCCGCAGGCCGTGCGCGGCAAGTGGAAGTTCGTGATCGCCTGTTACCACGACCAGGGCCACGCGCCCTTCAAGTCCGTGTACGGCGATGACGGCGTCAACATCACCGTCGGCCTGCCCGTCGTGCGCGTGTCCGTCGACCACGGCACCGCCTTCGACATCGCCGGCAAGGGCATCGCGCGCGAAGACAGCCTGATCCTGGCCGCCGAGCGCGCCGCGCATCTGGCCCCGGGCTGGACGCATGTATGGGAAACTGCGCGGGCACAAACCGGAGGTTGATTCCCATGGCGCCCGCCACGCACGACGCATTGCCCGATCTTGACCGCGCGGGAGACATCCCGCTGCATGCCCAGGTGGCGTCGCGGTTGCGCGGATACATCCGCACGAACAAGCTCGCGGCGGGCGCCGTGCTGCCCAGCGAGGCCGCGCTGTGCGACCGCTTCGGCGTGGCGCGCAGCGTGGTGCGCCAGGCCCTCGCAGCACTTGCCGCCGAAGGCCTCATTCAACGCGAGACCGGCCGCCCTGCCACCGTGGCGGCGCCGCAGGAGCACCGCCGCCTGGTGCAGCGGTCCACCGGTCTGTACGAACAGTTCGCCCAGTCGGGCGTTGCGCTGCGCACGCGCGTGCTGGCGCTGGGCCCGGCCGAGCCGCCCGCCGAGGTTGCCGAGTTCTTCGGCACCAGCCGCCTCCTGATGCTCGAACGCCTGCGCCACGTGGCCGAAGCGCCGCTGGCCTACGTGCGCACCTGGCTGCCCGCCGACGCGGTGCCCGGCCTGCGCGCCGAGCACCTTTCCGACGCGTCCCTGCACGGCGTGCTGACGCGGCAGTTCGGTCTGCGCCCCGGCGCCGGCCGCAACCAGATCCGCGCGGTCGCGGCGGACAGCGCGCTGGCGGCCCTGCTGGACACGCAGGCCGGCACGCCGTTATTGATGCTGCAGGGCCAGGGCATGGACCAGCACGGCAAGCCGCTGGAATGGTTCACCACCTGGCACCGCGCCGAACAGCTGGTGTTCGACGTGGACGTCAGCATGGGTCATGAAAGCGTGCAGCCCCGGCTGCATGAAACCGCGCCCGAACCGCAGGCGCCGGTCAACACACCGGATCCGCTGGCGCGCGCGCAGGCGCTGGTCGCGGAGTTGTCGGCAGAATTGGCGCGACTGCGCGGGCAGTCCTGAATCACAACGCAACGCGCGCGATGCGGTTTTCAGCGTTCTGAGCCGCTGCGATGCGCAGGCGCTTCAAGCCGCTTCAAGGCGCTTCAAGCCGCCTTCGCGCCGGCCCCGCTCGCCTTCCAGGCCGCCAACACGCTGTCGCAGATCGCCGGCGCCTCGCCCACATAATTCGCCGGATTGCCAAGACGATCGAGGTCATCGTCACTGAGCATTCCACGCGTCGCGGCATCGCTTTCCAACGCCTCGCGCAGCGCATCCCTGAGCGAAAGCCCGTTCGCAACAGCATCGCGCGACGCGCGTTCCACCAGCGCATGGGCGGGCAGACGGCCCAGCCGGGCGCCCAGCGCCAGCATGTAGGCCTCGCCCAGGATGAGGCCATCGGTCAGCGCAAGATTCTTTGCCATGCGGTCCGGATACACCTGCAGCCCATCCAGCACGCTGCCCAAATGGCGCAACGCCCCACCCGTCAGCGCGGCAATCTGGGGCAGCACATCCCATTCGGCCTGCCAGCCGCCCAGCGCGCGTTCATGTTCCTGGATCATTCCCGACAGCATCGTCGACACCAGCGGCGGCACGCGTATTGCGGCGGCCAGGATGGCCGCGCAGCCCACGGGATTGCGCTTGTGCGGCATGGTGCTCGATCCGCCTCGCCCCGGGCCCGATGGCTCGCTCACTTCGCCGACCTCGGATTGCGCCATCAGCGACAGGTCCCGCGCAATCTTGCCCATCGTGCCGGTCAGCACCCCCAGCGACGCGGCCAGGCTGGCAAGCCGGTCGCGGTGCGTGTGCCATGGCACCGCAGCCGCGCCCAGGCCCAGCTCGGCGGCCAGCGCCTGCACCACCTCGTTTGCCGACGGTCCCAGGCTGGCCAGCGTGCCCGCGGCGCCGCCGAACTGCAGCAGCGCCATCTGTGACGTGTCCTGCCGCACGCGCAGCCGGCTACGTTCCAGCGCCGCCAACCAGCCTGCCGTCTTGGCGCCGAATGTCGTGGGCAGCGCATGCTGCAGCCACGTGCGTCCCACCATGATGGTGTCCCGATGCGCGCAGGTCAGCCGCGCACACGCCAGCGAGGCGCGCTCCAGCCCCGCGTCCAGCCTGGCCGCCACCTGAAGCAACTGCAGGACAAGCGCGGTGTCCAGAATGTCCTGGCTGGTCGCGCCCCAATGCACGTAGCGGGCGGCTTCGGCATCCACGCGCGCGACGGCCGCGGTCAGTTGCTTGACGAAGGGGATGGCGATGTTGCCCGCCGCCACCGCAGCCCTGGCAATGCCGTCCACGTCCAGCACGTCGCGGATTTCGCCACCCCGGCAGACCTCATTGATGGCGGTTGCGGCACTTGGGGGAATGACGCCGCATTGCGCCTGCGCGCGCGCCAGGGCCGCCTCCACGGCAAGCATCTGGCCGAGGGTCGCCGCGCCCGAAAACAGCGACAGGATCGCATCATCCGAATAGATGGATTCGGTCAGCCCGGAAAGGTTGCTCATCGTGTAGACCTCGTCGCACACCGGCTCAGATGTCGAAGAACACGGTTTCTTCCGAACCCTGCAGGACGATGTTCCAGCGCAAAACGCCCGCCTCCGCCGCTGTTGCCACCAGCGTGCCGCGCCGGTGTGCGGGCACTTTGGCCAGGATCCAGTCCTGCTCGTTGGCGCCGGGCTCATCCGGAAAGTACATCCGCGTCGACAGATGCTTGAGCAGGCCGCGCATGAAGACGGACACCACCAGATGCGGCGCCTGCATCTGTCCTTCCGGGCCGGGCACACAGCCCGGCTTGATCGTGGTGAAACGAAAGCCGCCGTCAGGCTGCGTCGCCACCCGGCCAAAGCCGCCGAAGCCCGCGCCGCCCTCGTCATGCCGGGGGTCGTCCGGATGCCCGTACACACCGCGCGCATCGGCCTGCCATATCTCGACCATGCCGTCCGGCACAGGATTGCCCTCGCCATCGATTACGCGTCCTTCGATGACGACGGGCGCCGCGCCCAGGTCGCCGCACCCTGCCGTCAGATCGTCACGGTTCAACCCGGACAGCCCGATGTGCAGATAGGGACCGACAGTCTGTGAACTGGTGGGATAGAGCATGCGTTACTCCATGGGGGTGGCGTTGCGGCCGCGCAGGACGATGTCGAAGCGATAGCCCAGCGCGTACTCGGGCACGGTGGTCTCCCAATCCAGCGCAGCGATCAGCCGGTTGCGCGCCTTGGCGTCTGGCACGCACTGGAAGATGGGATCGAACTCCAGCAGCGGGTCGCCGGGGAAATACATCTGGGTGACCAGACGCGTGGCATAGGCTCGGCCAAACAGCGAAAAGTGAATGTGCTGCGGACGCCATCCGTTGTAATGGTTGCCCCACGGATACGCCCCCGGCCGGATCGTCTTGAACTGGTAGCGCCCCTGCGCGTCCGTGACGGTTCGCCCTTCGCCGCTGAAGTTCGGATCCAGCGGCGCATCGTGCTGATCGCGTTTGTGCAGATAGCGGCCCGCGGCATTGGCCTGCCAGATCTCGATCAGCGCGTCCGGCACCGGCCGGCCGTTCTCGTCCAGCACCCGGCCGGACACGATGATGCGCTCGCCGATCGCCTCCGCCGTGGAGACGCGGGTCAGGTCGTTATCGCCCTGTTTGACGAACGCCGCACCAAACATCGGCCCCGTGACCTCCGAAAGCGTCTGCGGCACGACGATCAGCGGTTCGTTCGGCGAGCGCAAACGCGTGGATCCATACGGATCGAAACGGTAGCCCGGCTGGGTGTCCCAGAAGGGGCGCCGGTATTGAGCAAGATCGGACATCGCGAAAAATCTCCAATGAATCGGGCTTCAGGTTGCGCCGGCGAGCGGCGCGGGAGGCGCGTTGGCGCCTACCCGCCAAACCACCGCGCGGGAATGATCACCAGGGCCGGAAAGGCCACCATCAGGAACATGACGAGAAACTCGGCGGCCATGAACGGCAGGACGCCGCGCGTCACGTCGTCCATCTTCATCTTCCCCACGCCGGCCACCACATTGAGCACGGTGCCCACGGGCGGCGTGACCAGCCCGATCGAGTTGTTGATGATGAACAGCACGCCGAAATACACCGGATCGATGCCCGCCGCGCGCACCACCGGCATCAGCACGGGCGTCAGGATCAGGATGGTCGGCGTCATGTCCATGGCCGTGCCCACCACCATCACCAGCACCATGATCGCGGCCATCAGCAGGATCTTGTTGCCCATGAAAGGCTGCAACATGTCCACGACCTTGGACGGCAGATCGGCCACGGTGATCAGCCACGCGCTGACCATGGCGGCGGCAATCAGGAACATGACGATGGCGCTGGTCTTGGCTGCCGACACGAACACTGCGTAGAGCTGATTGAGCTTGAGTTCGCGGTACACCAGCGTCGACACCAGCAGCGCGTAGGTCGCAGCGACGACCGCGGCTTCGGTCGGCGTGAAGACGCCCATCCGCAGCCCAACCAGGATAATCACCGGCAGCATGAGCGCCCAGATCGCCTTGCGGAACGCGGTGGCAATTTCCTGCGGAGACTTGCGCGGCGGAGGCACGATCTTTTCGCGCCGGACCAGAAACGCCCACGTCAGCCACAACGCCCCACCGATCATCAGGCCGGGCGCGATCGCCGCCATGAACAGTTTGGAAATTGACACATTGGCCGCCACGCCGAAGATGACCAGGCCGATGCTGGGCGGAATGACCGGACCGATCACACCTGTCGCGGCAATCAGGCCGCCCGCGGTCTGCTTCTTGTGGCCGGCGCTGACCATCATCGGCAGAAGCAGCGCCGTCAACGCGGCGGCGTCCGCCACAGCCGATCCCGACAGCGCCGACAGCAGGCAGCCCGCCATGATCGTGACGTAGCCAAGCCCGCCCTTCACGTGACCGACCAGCGCCAGCGCAAGATCGACGATACGGCGCGACAGCCCGCCCACGTTCATGATTTCGCCGGCCAGCATGAAGAACGGCACCGCCAGCAGCGGGAAGCTGTCCGCCCCGCCAATGACGTTCTGCGCGAGGATCTGCGCGTCGAAGATGTCCAGATGCCACATGAGCGCCACGCCGCTGGCCAGCAGCGCAAAGGCGATCGGCACACCCAGCGCCATGACCCCCAGCAGCGATCCGATGAACACGGCGATCGTCATGCGCTTCTCCCGGGCGCGCCGTTGCCGGCATCCTCGAGAATCTGCTTGAGCTGCACCGCCTCTTCGGATTCCTGGACCATGATCAGATCCTGGTCCTGCAGCTTGCCGGCGAGCACGCGGTACAGATCCATGGCGATGATCAGGCCCGCCATCACCGAGAACACCAATCCGGCCACGTAGACAATGGCCATCGGCAAGCCGCTCACGGGCGCGCTGACGTCCGCATTGATCACCGCCTGATCCCAGCTTCCCTTGAACATGAGGCTCACGATGTAAAGCATCAGGACCTGTCCCGCGACGAGGCAGATCTTCTTGCCCGCCGTGGGCAGCTTGGCCACGACCATGTCCATGCCCAGGTGGCCACGCTCCTTCAGGGCGATGACCGCCCCTAGAAACGTCAGCCAGATGAACATCCAGCGCGACAGCTCTTCCGACAGCGTGATGCCGGAGTTAAAGCCGTAACGCGCCACGACATTGCCGAAGACCAGCACCACCATCGCCGCCAGCAGCAAGGCGATGGCGAACTCCAGCACACGGCAGACCGCGCCGATGAATCTGTCTATGACGACCATGGCCAGCCTCCTTGCGGCGTCTGATGCGCAGGCGCCGGGCTCATGCCTTGGCGTCCTGCAAAAGCCCGACCAGGCCACGCAACGCCGTCAGGTAGGACTGGGGGCCCAACCCTTGCACCGTGCCGCGCACCGCCGGCGAAATGATTGAATGCGCGCGCCAGGTCTCACGGGCGGCGATGTTCGACATGTGCACCTCCAGCGTGGGAAACGGCATGGCCTTGATGGCATCGTGCAGCGGCACGCCGTGCTGGGTCAGCCCGGCAGGGTTCACCAAGGCGCCCTGGGCGGAGTCGATGTTCTCGTGCAGAAAGTCGATCAACGCGCCCTCATGGTTCGATTGCAGCGTCGACAACTGGACGCCCAGTTCCGCGGCCAGCGCCGCCAGGCGGTCGTTGATCTCCGCAAGCGTCGTGGTTCCGTAGATGTGCGGCTCGCGGCGGCCGAACAGGTTGAGGTTGGGGCCGTGCAGGACAAGGATCTTCATGATGGGGATGCCGGTGCGGGTTACTTGCGGATTCGGGCGAGTTCGTCGTTGTAGAGCTTGACGATCGCGGGGTCGTAGCTGCTGGTGAAGTGCTCGATCACCGGCTTGACGACCTGCTGCATGCGCGCCTTTTCGCCCGGTTCGATCGTGTTGAACTGGATGCCCTTGGCCTGCAATTCCGTCACGGCCTTCTGCGCGGCGGCCCGGCTGACTTGGCGCTGGTACCCGCGCGCTTCAGTAGCTGCCTCTTGCAGGATCTTCTGCTCGGCGGGCGACAGCTTGTCCCAGAACTTCTTGCTGACCAGCACGATATTCGCGGCATACACGTGGTTGGTCGCGCTGACGAACTTCTGCACTTCATAGAACTTGTTGGACAGGATCACCGAATAGGGATTTTCCTGGCCGTCGACCGCCCGCGATTCCAGCGCCCCATACAGCTCTGCAAAGGGCATCGGCACGGGATTGGCCTTGAACGCCTTGAACGTATCGAGGAAGACGGGATTGGGAATCACGCGGATCTTCAGGCCCGCCAGATCCTCCGGCTTGCCGATGGCGTGCTTGGAGTTCGTCACGTTGCGAAAACCGAGGTCCCAGAAGCCCAGCGCGACCAGTCCTTTTTCGGGCAGCTTGGCTATCAGCGCCTGCCCCAGCGGGCCGTCCAGCAGCGCGTCGGCCTGCCCGAAGTCCGTCACGGAAAACGGCAGATCAATCAGCCCGAATTCCTTGACGATGCCCGCCAGCGACGTGGAGGCCGGCGCGGACATCTCCTGCACGCCGCCCTGCAGCCCGGACTGTTGCTGCATTTCATTGCCAAGCTGCGAGGCGGGAAATTCCTTGACCTTCAGCTTGCCGCCGCTCTTGGCCGCCACCAGTTCCGTGAACTTCTGCACCCCGGCGCTCACCGGATGATCGGTGTTGTTCAGGTGGCCAAAGCGTATCGTGCGCTCCTGGATGTCCTGCGCGGCGGCCGTCATGGCGCTGGCGCACAGGGCCGCCGTCAATGCAATGCGGAAAAGGCTGGTCTTCATCGTTGTCTCCGGTGTTATTTGGAATTTTTTCGATGTCTGGCAAGACTCGGTAGTGGAATGTAATTCCGAGTGGAATAGTTTTCCACCTAGGGTTATCATCCATCACCCCACTACTTGTTGAGATGACATGGCCGGAGTCCTCGAACGCGCGCTCGCCGTCATGGAGTACCTGTCCTCCAGACCCGAAGGCGTCCCCCTCGCCTCACTTGCCCAGCAACTGGAGATTCCGCAGAGCGCCGCGCACCGTCTGCTGACAGACCTTTGCCGCTGCGGCTATGTGCGCCAGATCCGGGATCACGGCGACTACGCGCTGACAGCCCGCGTCGCTTCAATCGGGTTGAGCTATCTTGCGGCGACAGGCATCGTCGACATCGCCCAGCCGCTGGTGGATCGGCTGGCGGACATCTCCGGCGAACTCGTGCGGCTGGCCATCGTGGACAACGAAGAGCGGCTGACCTGGGTTGCGAAGGCGCAGGGCGCGCGTCACGGCCTGCGCTACGACCCGGAGATGGGCTCAGAAGCCAGGCTGTCGTGCAGCGCCTCGGGCCACGCGTGGATGCTGACGATGACCGACGAACGCGCGCTGGACCTGGTCTCGCGCCAGGGTTTCGGTGCGCCGGAGGAATACGGTCCCAATGCCCCCACCACCATCGCCGCGCTGACGAAGATGCTTCAGGCCGGACGCAAGCGCGGCTACGCCATGATCAATGAAGTGTTCGCGCCGGGCATGACCGCGATGGCAGCGCCCGTGCAGCGCAAGGGCGAGGCGGCCATTGGCGTGTTGAGCATTGCCGGTCCCGCGATGCGCCTGACCGAAGCGCGGATGGAGGCGCTGGGTCCCGACCTGCTGGCGGCTGCGCAGGAACTGGCGCTAGCCAGCCTGGCATCGCCGATGTTCCGGACACGCTTCCCGATGCAGGGCCGCAATTCCGGAGACGAGGCGTCCGCGGATTAATCCGCCGCCGGCTCTTCACCCTGCGCGGGGCCGTTTCCCCAGGTGCCCACGCGCGCGGAGCGCAGCAACGGCGAGGCGTCTCCGGCCTGCGCCAGCTCGCTTGCCGCGCGCAGCAGCGCCGGCCCGAATTTCTCCATGGCTTTAACGGTCAAGCGTTGCGACGGACCGGCCACCACCAGGATGCCGGTGCTTTGATGCCCGGGACGGCGGATGGGAGCCGCCATCGCGCTCATGCCGGCCGCATAGACGTCCTGCAGAATGCTGTAGCCGCGCCGCCGATGCGCGTCCAGGCTGGCGAGCAACGCGCGGATCGACGTGGGGGCATTCGGCCCGAAATCCCGCGGTTTTCCCAGCCCCTGTTCGGTGACGTAGGCAATGGCCTGGTCTTCGGGCAACGTCATCAACCACGCGTGGCCGGCCGCGCTGCACGACAGGCGCAGGTCGATGCCCATGTCCGGGTCGTACAGCAGCCCGGATTTCGCACCTTGCGCCTTGGCCACCAGCGTCAGGCGTTTGCCGTCGACGATGGCCAGGCGCACGAGTTCACCGGTTGCCGCTGCAAAACGGTCGATGACCGGCTGCGCGATGTCGATCACGCCGGACCGGCTCAGGAAACTCAAACCCATCGACGCCAGCTTGGTCGTCAATGCGTATTCGCCCCGCACCGACGTCTGCCGGACGTAGCCAAACTTCATGAGTTCGTGCAGGGTCCGGTGACATCCGCTGCGCAGTTGATGCAGGTCGTCCGCAATGTCGGCGAGATTCGCGCCGTCGGGATGGGCAGCCAGGTATTCAAGCAACGCCAGTGTTTTTTCGATTGCCCCGCTCATCGCGCTCTCCGGGTGACCATCCATGGAATCGTTCAATTTTTGAATTCAATCAAATTTTGAACGGGATTCAAAATTATGCCCTATGCTCGCAGCCGGGTATTCACACGATGGCCCGCCGCCGTAACCGCATCAACCGGACCTTTGCCAACGACAACCGAAGAAGGTGCTTGTGATGAATTCAAATAAAACGTGCTTGCGCATCGCCGTGAATGCCGCAGCGACCATCCTGGCCTGCCTTGCCGTAGCGGGAACCGCCGCCGCACAGGAGATCAAGGCGCGCACGATGAAATTCGCGTTCAGCCTGGCTGCGGACCATCCCCTGGGCCAGGGCGCGCAGAAATTTGCCGATCTGGTCGCCGAGAAAAGCGGCGGCAAGATGAAGGTGTCGATCTACGCCAATGCGGTGCTAGGCGGCGATCCCCAGAATCTGTCGGCCGTTCGCGGCGGCACGCTGGACTTCACCTCGATGGCGACGGGCCTCCTGGCCGGCATCGACAAGCGGTTCATGGTCTTTGACCTGCCGTTCCTGTTCAACGACGCACGAGAGGCGTACGCGGTTTCGGACGGACCCGTTGCCCAGCGCCTCTTGAATGGCCTGTCCGATCACGGCCTGATCGGCCTGGGCATCTGGGACCTGGGCTTTCGCAACATGACCAACAGCAAGCGCCCGATCGCGCAGGCGCAGGACCTGCAAGGCCTGAAGATGCGCGTCATTGCCGCCCCTGTCTACATCGACATGTTCAAGACGCTGGGCGCCAACCCGGTGCCGATGACGTTCGGAGAGGTCTACGGCGCGCTGGAGTCCAAGGCCATCGACGGCCAGGACAATCCGGTGGGCGTGATCCTGTCCGCCAAGTTTGCCGAAGTGCAGAAATACCTGTCGCTGACGCGCCATATCTACACGGGCATGCCATTCCTGATGAGCCGCAAGACGTGGGACAGCATGTCGGAGGCCGAGCGCAAGATCATCCTGGAAGCGGCCGCCGAGGCCAAGGCGGAAGAACGGCGGATCTCGCAGGCCAAGGAAGCGGTGGCCATCGACGATCTGCGCAAGGTCATGCAGGTCAACACCTTGACGCCTGAAGCGGTCGAGCGCCTGCGCGGCGCAGTCAAACCGGTGGTGGACAAGTTCGCGGGCGAAATCGGACCCGACGTCATGCAGCAGGTCACCGCGGAACTTGCCGCGTTGCGGGCCAAGAACTGATCATGGCCATGCTCGGAAAGGCCGCGATCGCAATGTGGTGGGACATTGCGCCGGCTTGGCGCGAGGAGTTCGAAGACTGGCATACCCATGAGCACTTCCCGGAGCGCATGGGCGTTCCCGGGTTTCTGCGCGGCACGCGCTGGACCAGCGCCCAGGGCGGAGAAGGATTCTTCGTGTTGTACGAGCTGGATGCCTACGAAACGCTGGTCTCCCCCGGCTACCTCCAGCGGCTCAACGCCCCCACGCCGTGGTCCACGAAGCTCATGCCGCAGCACCGCAACATGATCCGCAGCCAATGCCGCGTGGTCGAGAGCGTCGGCGGCGGCTTGGCCAGATATGCCCTGACGATTCGCCTGTCCCCCCAGCCGGGGTTGGAGGAAGCGCTGCGTGCGTATCTGAAGGCGCATGCGGCGGCCGCAGCGACGCAGCCGGGATTGTCCGGCGCGCATCTGATCGTGACGGACACGCCGGCAATGAACGCCACCACGGAACAGAAAATACGCGGCGGAATAGACCGCGCGGCCGACTGGATCTACGTCGTCAATGGTTATGCGATCAACGCGGTGACCGCCTGCGACGGCGACATTCTGAACTCGGCCCAGATGCGCGCGATGACGGGTGGTGGCCCGGCGTGGTCAGACGTCTATTGCCTGTCCCACACACTGGAGCGTGCGGGGGCAAGGTAGTTCCCTGCCCCGCGCCCTGCCCCGTCACCGCCCGGCGAGATGCCGATCAGCGCACCATGCAAGGCCGCTTGTTGTCGAACTTCCATCCAGGCACCAGATACTGCATCGCCGTAGCGTCGTCGCGCGCGCCCAGGCCGTGCTGCAGATAAAGCTGATGGGCGCGCTCGATCGCGTCCATGTCCAACTCGATGCCCAGCCCGCCGGTCTGCGGCAGCTCGACATAACCGTTGCGGATCTGCAGCGGGTTGCGGGTCAGGTGCTGGCCGTCCTGCCAGATCCAGTGCGTGTCGATCGCGGTGACGCGGCCCGGCGCGGCGGCGCCCACATGCGTGAACATCGCCAGCGACACGTCGAAGTGGTTGTTGGAATGCGAGCCCCACGTCAGGCCGAACGCCTGGCAGGTTTGCGCCACGCGCACCGAGCCCTGCAGGGTCCAGAAATGCGGGTCGGCCAGCGGGATGTCGACCGATTGCAGCGACAGCGCATGCGCCATCTCGCGCCAGTCGGTAGCCACCATGTTGGTGGCGGTGGGCAGGCCGGTGGCGCGGCGGAATTCGGCCATGACCTCGCGGCCCGAAAACACGCCTTCGGCGCCGCACGGGTCTTCCGCATAAGCCATCACGCCATGCAGGTCGCGGCACAGGCGCACCGCGTCCTTGAGCAGCCAGCCGCCGTTCGGGTCGAGCGTGACGCGCGCCTCGGGAAAGCGCTCGTGCAAGGCGCGGATGGCTTCGACCTCTTCTTCGCCGCGCAGCACGCCACCCTTGAGCTTGAAGTCCTGGAAGCCGTAGCGTTCGTGGGCCGCCTCGGCAAGGCGGACGATGGCCTCGGGCGTCATTGCCTTTTCGTGCCGCACGCGCAGCCAGCCTTCGGCGTCGGGCGCCGTCTGGTAAGGCAACGGCGTTTGTGCGGAGTCGCCCACGTAGAACAGATAGCCCAGCATCTGCACGGACGTGCGCTGCACACCTTCACCCAGCAGCGCCGCGACGGGCACGCCCAGGTGCTGGCCCAGCAGGTCCAGCAGCGCCGATTCCACCGCCGTCACGGCATGGATCGCCACGCGCAGGTCGAAGGTCTGGGCGCCGCGGCCGGCGCTGTCCAGCCCAGCGAAGGCCTGGCGCATCTGATTCAGCGTGTGCTGATAGTTGCCGATGGAGCTGCCCGCGATCAGGGCGCGTGCGTCCTCCAGCGTGGTGCGGATCTTTTCGCCGCCGGGGACTTCGCCCACGCCGGTGTTGCCCGCGCTGTCGGTCAGGATGACCAGGTTGCGCGTGAAGTAAGGGGCGTGAGCGCCGCTCAGGTTGAGCAGCATGGAGTCCTGGCCGGCCACCGGCACGACGCGCATGCCGGTGATCGTGGGCGTCTGGGAGGCTTGGGATGCGTGAAGAGTCATGATTGCTTCTTGAAAAAGCCCGGCCGCCACGGCCGGGCGCGTTGCGTCATTGCACGGAGATGCCGCCGGTCTCGATGACCTGCTTCCAGCGGGCGCTTTCCTGTTGCTGGAATTTCGTGAAGGCTTCGGGCGAGTTGGCGACGACCTCCAGGCCGATGTCGGTGAAGGGCTTGCTGATCGCCGGATCCTTCAGGGCGGCGGTCAGGGCGGCGGACAGCTTGTCGCGCACGTCGGCGGGCAGGTTCTTCGGGGCCACGACGGCCTGCCAGGCGTAGACGTCGACGCCCGGCACCGACGCTTCGGCGAACGTGGGCACGTCGGGCAGCACCGGCGAACGCTTGGAACCCGTGACGGCGATGGCCTTGAGCTTACCGGACTTGATGTGCGGCAGCACGGCATTCACGTTCTGAAAGGACATCTCCACCTGATTGCCCAGCAGATCGGAAATGGCCGGTGCGCCGCCCTTGTACGGCACGTGCAGGCCCTTCGTGCCGGTCTTCTGCCAGAAGAGTTCGGCAGTCAGGTGGTCGGACGACCCCGCGCCCGACGTCGCGAAGCTGATCGCGCCCGGCTTTTCCTTCAGCAGCGCCAGCACATCCTGCACGCTGTTGACCTTGGAGGCGAGCTGCGGGCTGACCACCAGCACGTTGGGGGTCTGCACGGCCACGGTCAGGTACGTGAAGTCCTTGGCCGGATCGTAGGTGATGCCCTTCATCAGGTGCGGCGCCACCACCAGCGGGGCCAGCGACGTGACCATCAGGGTGTAGCCGTCCGGCGCGGCGCGGGCCACCTGCGAGGCGCCGATCGTGCCGGTGGCGCCGGCCTTGTTTTCCACGACGAAGGATTGCTTGAGCTGTTCACCCAGCTTGTTGGCCAGCGCGCGCGCCACCGAATCGGTCGCGCCGCCGGGCGGGAACGGCACGACGACGGTGACGGCCTTGTCGGGCCAGGCGTGCGCCACGCCGGCCGCGGCCATCAGGGTCAAACCAACAATCCACTTGCGCGCGTTGCTCGTCATTACTGTCTCCGGTATGGGTTCTTTTATGGACGTTAACGTTAACATTTCCTTTGTTAACGTTAACATCGCGGCCTTTTTAGAATATTTCTTCGCCCTCTCCGGCTACTATCCGGACAAACCCTAACTGCCTCCGGCCCGCAAGACCGGCGTCTGCAGGTAGGCTTGACCCCAGTTTCACGTCCGTTCCTGCTCCCCTTTCGATGCGCCCGTCCCGAATGCCGTCCGCCGATTCGCCTTCCCGCTCCCCGGAGCGCGCCAACGTCACCGTGCGCGAGGTGGCGCAGGCGGCCGGGGTGTCCATGATCACCGTGTCGCGCGCCATCAATACGCCGCAGCAGGTTTCCCCGGCCACGCTCGACAAGGTCAATGCCGCGATCCAGGCGCTGGGCTACGTGCCCAACCTGATGGCCGGCAGCCTGCGCCTGTCACGCAGCAACCTGGTCATGGTGCTGGTGCCCTCGATCACGGGCTCGCTTTTCGGCGGCATGCTCACGGCGTTGACGCGGTCGCTAGAGGCCAAGGGCTTCCAGCTCATGGTGGGCCAAAGCGGCTACGACTCACCGCGCGAGGACGCCCTGCTGCGCGCCATCATCGGGCGCCGACCCGACGGCATCGTGCTGACGGGCGTGATGCATTCGCCGCAAGGCCGGCAATTGCTGAAAGCATCCGGCATCCCCATCGTCGAAACGTGGGACGCGACGGACGCGCCCATCGATATGCTGCTCAGCCTGTCGCATGACGCGATCGGGGCCGCGGTCAGCCACTACCTGCGCGACGCCGGCAAGACGCGGCAGGCGGTGCTTAGCGGCGACGACCACCGCGCCCGGCTGCGCGCCGAAAGTCTGGTCCGCGCCGCCGTCGATTCGGGCCTGCCCGAACCGCTGGTGCACTACATGCCCGCGCCGACGACGCACGCGCAAGGCCGCGAAGGCCTGCGCGCCCTGCAGCGTTCTGGCCAGGGCATCGACGCGGTGTTCTGCAGTTCGGACATGATGGCCGCTGGCGTCCTGACGGAGGCCGCGGCGCAAAAGCTGGAGGTGCCGCGGCAATTGGCCGTGATGGGCTTTGGCGACATGGAGATCGCCGCGTCGATGTCGCCGGCCATCACGTCCGTGCACGTGGATGGGGCCGCCATCGGCGCGCAGGCGGCCGAGATGATCGGCCTGCGCGCGAACGGCCAGCGTCCCGCGCAATCGGTGGTGGAAATCGGCTTTCGCATCGTGACCCGCGACAGCGCATAACTCTGGCCCGCAGCATCCTCGCAGCGCATTGTTGTCGCCCGGACAACACCGTGCGTCCCTGCGCGGGTCTACCGCGCCGCGAGCGCCACCTCTAGGATCTGTCCTGACCGGCCACGCACCGCGGCGCGGCGATTCCAGGAGATCCCACATGCCCACGTCCGCCATCGCGCCCCACCGCAATACGCAGGGAGCGCCGCATGCTGCCGCATGAATGGATCGCGCAATACGGCGTGCTGGCCGTGTTCCTGAACGTGCTGGGCGCATCGCTCGGCCTGCCGCTTCCCGTCATGCCCACGCTCATCGCCGTGGGCGCCAGCCAGGCGGCGACGGCCGGCGCAGCGGGCCACGTCGCCTTGCCGCTGGCAGTCGTGCTGGCAGCTGCGGTGCTGGCGGGCGTGCTGGCGGACCTGCTCTGGTTCCGCGGCGGCCGACGCTATGGGCCGCGCACGCTGCACACCGTGTGCAACCTGTCGCTCTCGCGCGAGGCCTGCATCAGCAGGACCGAGCGCTTCTTCAACCGCTGGGGCGTGCGCCTGTTGATCGTCGCGCGCTTCATGCCCGGTCTGTCGATGGTGGCCGTGCCGCTGTGCGGCGCAAGCGGCACGCGCCTGCGGTCGTTCGTCTGGCACGACTGCGCGGGCTTGGCGTTGTGGGCCGCGGCGGGGCTGGTGCTGGGCGCAGTATTTTCCGCGCGGGTGGAAGCGTTGTTGGCAGCACTGAGCGCGCTGGGCGGCCGCGCGTCGGTCGTAGCCATCGCAGCGGCGGTGCTGTTCCTGGCGTATCGCTATGCCCGGCGCGCGTGGGGCTCGAAAGCGGCGCGCCAGGCCGACCCGACCGCTCCTTGAACGGACGTCTGAAGGCAATCAGGAATCGACATCATGCACCTCGGAAAATCCTATCGCCTGTGCGAATTCGTGGTCTGGACGCGCCGGACCATCTATATCCTCGCCGCCCTCAGCCTTGTGCCCGTGCTGCTGTACCAGGTGGCCGGCATGAAATGGCTGACGCTGCCTTTGTCGGTGGTGACGCTGTTGGGCACCGCGACCACGTTCGTCGTGGGCTTCAAGAATGTGCAGACGTACACGCGCACGGTCGAAGCGCAGAAGATCTGGATGGGTATCGTCAGCGCCAGCCGCGCGTGGGGCATGCTGTGCGGCCACTATGCGGGTGACGCCGGGCGCGCCGCAGGGCTGGTCGACCGGCATCTGGCGTGGCTGACGGCCCTGCGTTATCAGCTTCGCGCGCCCCGGGTCTGGGAGTCCATGCAGAACCGGCCGAATGCGGAATACGGCAAGCGCTACGTGATCCCCGAGCGCCGCATGCCGCTTGATTCCGCGCTGGCCCGTTACCTGCCCGAAGCGGAAGTCTCAGCCTTGGCGACGGCAGACAACAAGGCGGTGCAACTGCTGGATGGGCAAGCCCGCGCGGCCAGGCAACTGTTGGACGAGGGCGCGATCACGGCGTCGGAATACGCTGACCTGAACGGGCGACTGCGCGACCTGCTCGACCTGCAAGGGCAGGCCGAACGCATCAAGGATTTTCCGTATCCGCGCCAGTACGCGATCATCAACACGCTTTTCGTGCGCGCGTTCTGCGTGGCGCTGCCTTTTGGCCTGACCGCGCAGTTCGACCTGATCGGCGACGCTGCGGGCGGCTTCATGCAGGGCCAGATGGCGTGGCTGGCCGCGCCCTTCAGCGTCATCATTTCGTGGATCTACACCTCGCTGGAACAGGTGGGCCAGAGCACCGAAAATCCGTTCGAAGGCAACGCTAACGACGTGCCGATCAGCCAGTTGAGCACGATGGTGGAACGGGACCTGAGGCAGATGCGCGGCGCCACGGCGCTGCCGCCGCTGTGCACGAATGACATCGTGCTGTAGCTCTCGCGGCTCAAGATGGGAGATCGCCATGGACGTCCCGCGCGCTTGTCGCAGGCAGGCCCCTGCGGCAAAATACCTGCCTCCCTCCCCCCTCGTCCCGGCGCTGGCCCTCTCCATGACCGACTCTGTCGCCCTCTTCGACCAGCACCGTTCCCGCCTTTACGCCATCGCCTACCGGATGCTGGGCGCCGTGGCCGAGGCCGAAGACGTGGTGCAGGAAGCCTGGCTGCGCTGGCACGGCGCCGACCGCGCCGTCATCCAGAACCCGGAAGCATGGCTGGTCACCGCCACGACGCGGCTGTCCATTGACCACCTGCGCGCCGCCAAGGCCGAGCGCGAGAACTACGTAGGCGTCTGGCTGCCCGAGCCCATGCTGATGGCCGCGCCGTCGACGCCGGAGCAGATCCACGAGATGGCGGACGACGTTTCGGTGGCGTTTCTGTTCATGCTGGAACGACTGTCGCCGGATGCTCGCGCGGCGTTTCTGATGCGCGATGTGTTCGACGCGGACTACGAAGACATCGCACAAACGCTGGACAAGAACCCCGCCGCCATCCGCCAGATGGTACGGCGGGCGCGGCAGCAACTGCGCCAGGGCGCACCGCGCGAAACAGTGCCGCGGGCAACGCTGCAGCGTCTGTTGCAGGCGTTTGCGGATGCGATGCAGCGCAGCGATTTCAACGGGCTGCTTGCTTTGCTGAGCGACGACGCCGAACTCATCGGCGACGGCGGCGACAAGGTCACGGCATTTGCCAGCCTGGTTGGCGGCAAGCGACTGGCGCAACTGTTTTATGCGGGCAAGCGCCGGTATCGCGACGCGCTGGACGTCGAGGTGGTGCAGGTGAATGGGCAATGGACCTTGTTGCGCTTCATCGATGGCGAGCTGGAATCCGTGCAGTCTTATGAGACCGACGGCGAGCGGTTGACGCGGGTGCTGGTGCAACGCAATCCGGACAAGCTGGCTCGTATCGCTGCGGAGCTCAAGCGTTCCTGACCGACGCGGTTTGCGCGGTTTCGGAGTTGTTGGTTGTAGTGCCGGGTTGGAGTTAGGGGCGCGGTTGGGTTCTTAAGACGCCCGGCGCGGCGTGGGCCTGGGGTGGGCGGGGCTCCGATTGCGGTCCGGAGCCTTCGCTCCGGACTACCCCGTCCTCAACCTCGTCCGCCTTCGGCTCCCTTCGGTTT
>NZ_JAKRML010000069.1:0-815 GCF_022346505.1 Achromobacter sp. ACRQX | reverse complement strand
AAGCTGAACGCACCGGCCACCACGGGATGCGGGATCACCGCAAAGACCACCAGCGTGAGCGCCGTGCCCAGCGTACCCGCCATGACGCTGCGGTCAGGACCGAGCTTCTTGCGCAGCGGCGGCAGCACCATCGCGCCAATCACCGCACCCGCACCGACGCAGCCCAGGATGATCCCGTAGAGCATGGCGCCGCCATTGAGCACCTGGCGCACGATCACCGGCAGCAGGGCCCAGTAGGCGCTGGCAAACAGAAAGAACGCGACGGCACGGACCAGCGTGGATTTGAGCGGCTTGCTGTGCAGCGCAAAGCGCAGGCCGGCACGCATGGCATGAAACAGCTGCTCGCGGGGCAGACGCTTTTCGGCGGCAACCGGCGGCTTCCACCAGATCAGTGCGGCCACCACCACGATGAAGCTCAGCGCATTGACGAAGAACGGAATCGCCACGCCCAGGCTGGTGATCAGCACGCCGGCCAGCGCCGGGCCGATCGCACGGCTCACGTTGATACCCACGCTGTTGGTCGCGATGGCTTGCTGCAGCGAAGGACGCGGCACCAGGCTGGGGACGATGGCCTGCCAGGCCGGCGCCGACAATGCGGTGCCGATGCCCATCAGCAGCGTGAAGCCCAACAGCACCCACGGCGTGGTCAGCCCAAACCAGACCACCAGACCGAGCGCCAGGGCGATGAAGCCCATCGCGATCTGCACCATCAGCAACAGCTTGCGGCGGTCCATCGTGTCGGCCAGCGCGCCGGCCAGGAGCGACAGCAGGAAGACCGGCAGCGCGCCCGCCGTCTGCACCAGCGCCACGAACAT
>NZ_JAKRML010000068.1:0-921 GCF_022346505.1 Achromobacter sp. ACRQX | reverse complement strand
TTACTTAATAGATCCGAATTACTTCAGGATCTTGGCGACGACGCCGGCGCCGACGGTACGACCGCCTTCACGGATGGCGAAACGCAGACCTTCTTCCATGGCGATCGGGGCCAGCAGCTTGACGGTCATCGTCACGTTGTCGCCCGGCAGAACCATTTCCTTGTCGGCCGGCAGGTCGATCGTGCCGGTCACGTCCGTCGTGCGGAAGTAGAACTGGGGACGATAGCCGTTGAAGAACGGGGTGTGGCGGCCGCCTTCTTCCTTGGACAGGATGTACACCTCGGACGTGAAGTCCGTGTGCGGGGTGATCGAGCCCGGCTTGGCCAGAACTTGGCCGCGCTGGACGTCTTCACGCTTGGTGCCGCGCAGCAGGATGCCCACGTTGTCGCCGGCTTGACCTTGGTCCAGCAGCTTGCGGAACATTTCCACGCCCGTGCAGGTCGTCTTGACCGTCGGAACGATACCGACGATTTCGATTTCTTCGCCGACCTTGATGATGCCGCGTTCGATACGGCCGGTCACCACGGTGCCGCGACCCGAGATCGAGAACACGTCTTCAACGGGCATCAGGAACGCGCCGTCGATGGCACGCTCAGGCGTCGGGATGTACGAATCCAGCGCAGCGGCCAGCGACAGGATGGCCTGTTCGCCCAGTTCGCCCTTGTCGCCTTCCAGCGCCAGCTTGGCCGAACCCTTGACGATCGGGGTGTCGTCGCCCGGGAAGTCGTACTTGGACAGCAGTTCGCGAACTTCCATTTCCACCAGCTCGAGCAGCTCGGCGTCGTCAACCATGTCAGCCTTGTTCAGGAAGACGATGATGTACGGCACGCCAACCTGGCGGCTCAGCAGGATGTGCTCACGCGTTTGCGGCATGGGGCCGTCAGCGGCCGACACGACCAGGATCGCGCCGTCCATCTGGGC
>NZ_JAKRML010000067.1:0-1146 GCF_022346505.1 Achromobacter sp. ACRQX | reverse complement strand
GACAAGCAGGATGTGGACCTGTACCGCCAGCTGCTGCAGGCCGGTATCTTCGATTACCTCATCAAGCCGCCGCGCCTGGACGTGCTGGCCGACACGCTGGCGCGCGCCGACGATGACGCGCCGCTGGGCCAGGGCGGCGCCGCGCGCGCCGGCCGTTCCGCGGCCATCGTGGGCGCAGCGGGCGGCCTGGGTGTCAGCACGCTGACCGCATCGCTGGGCCTGTGGCTGGCGCATTCGCGGCAGACCCCGACGGTGATGGTCGACTTCGACCGGCGCAAGGGCGACCTGCCGCTGCTGCTTGGCCTGGAAGCCGACGCGGGGCTTGCCAGCCTGCTGTCCGCGCCCGACATCGATCCGCGCCTATTGCAACGCACGCTGCTTGCCGCCGGCCAGGTGCCCGCGCCGCAGCAGGCGCAGCCTGCCGCACGTCTGCAACTGCTGGCGCAGCGTCCCGGTCCTGAAACGCCCTTCGACCCCGAGCGCGCGCTCGAAATCGGCGGCGCC
Source organism: Achromobacter sp. ACRQX (assembly GCF_022346505.1). NCBI lineage: Bacteria > Pseudomonadati > Pseudomonadota > Betaproteobacteria > Burkholderiales > Alcaligenaceae > Achromobacter > Achromobacter sp. ACRQX. The sequence goes on along the minus strand of NZ_JAKRML010000067.1, from coordinate 642 downwards.
CTGTGCCAGTGGTTCTCGCTGTCGCTGTGGGACCTGCCGTCGCACCGGCCCGGCGGCGCGGACGAGGTGCTGGCGCATGCCGACATCCGGGTCGTGCTGACCGAGCTGACCGTGCAAGGCGCGCGCAACACGCATCGCCTGCTGGCCGAGCTGGGCGAGGGCAGCGCCAATCAGCGTCTGGTCCTGGTGGCCAGCGACGCGCGCCAGACGCAGGCCGCCGCACTGAGCGCGGCGCAGTTCGAGGAATTTGTCGGCCGGCGCATCGACCAGCATCTGCCTTACGCCGGCCAGGCGCTGGCCGCCAGCCTCTTAAAAGGCCCGCTGTCGCCGCAAGCCGCGCCCGCCTATGCCCAGGCCGTCGCGCAGCTTGGCGCGCGCATCCTCGGCCTGCCCTCGGCCGCGCCCGCCGCCGAGCAAGGCACGCTGCATCGGCTGCGTTCCTGGCTGAACCGCTCGGCCCCGGCCGGCCGCGCGGCACGCGCCTGATTTCCGCAAGACTCGACAGACCGACATCATGCTGCCCCGCCGAAAGCCCGCGCCTTCCTCCTTCCCTTCAGCGGCCGCCGCCGCGCCGGCCATTGCCACGCCCGCCGCTGCCGCCCCGGCCGTCCCGTCGCCGGTCGTCGCGCAGCCTGCACCCAT
>NZ_JAKRML010000066.1:0-1315 GCF_022346505.1 Achromobacter sp. ACRQX | reverse complement strand
TACCAAGAAAAAGACACCGCTGAGGGAACTGCCGGCGATTCCCGCCGAGCTGGTTGATCAATTCGTCAAAGGCCCGATGACCGCCGAGGCGGTGCAGGACCTGTCGATGGCGTTCAAGAAGGCGCTGATCGAACGGGCCCTTGGAGCGGAATTGGGCCACCATCTGGGCTACCCGGCGGGCGGCGAGCGCCCCGAGCAGGCCACCAATCAACGCAACGGCAAGAGCTCCAAGACGGTCCTGACCGATGATGGGCCGCTTCGGGTAGAGATCCCACGCGACCGCGATGGCAGCTTCGCCCCGATCCTGATCCCCAAGCACGAGCGCCGCTTTACCGGGTTCGACGACAAGATCATCGCCATGTACGCCCGCGGCATGACGGTGCGCGAGATCCAAGGGTTTCTGCTCGAGCAGTACGGCACGGAAGTCTCGCCGGAGTTCGTCAGCTCGGTGACCGACGCGGTGATGGACGAGGTCACGGCCTGGCAAACGCGGCCTCTGGAGACGATGTATCCGGTGGTGTTCTTCGACGCGCTGCGGGTCAAGATCCGCGAGGACGGCGTGGTGCGCAACAAGGCCGTGTACTTGGCGCTGGCGGTGTTGCCGGACGGCACGCGCGACATCCTGGGCCTGTGGATCGAGCAGACCGAGGGCGCCAAGTTCTGGATGAAGGTGTTCAACGAGCTCAAGACCCGCGGCACGCAGGACATCCTAATCGCTGTCACTGACGGTCTGAAGGGCATGGAGCAGGCGCTGAACGCGGTGTTCCCGGCCACAACGCTGCAGACATGCATCGTGCACCTGATCCGCTCCAGCCTGGAATACGCCAGCTGGAAGGAGCGCCGGACGGTGGCTGCGGCGCTGAGGCCGATCTACACGGCGGCGACCGTGGAGGCAGCGCTGGCCGCGCTCGTGCAGTTCGAGCAAGGCCCTTGGGGCCAACGCTACGCGCCGATCGCAGACGCATGGCGCCGGGCCTGGGACCGTGTGATCCCGTTTTTTACGTTCCCACCGGCGATCCGCAAGGTGATTTACACCACCAATGCGATCGAGAGCATTAATGCCCAACTGCGCCGCGCGGTGAAAACGCGAGGTCACTTCCCAAGCGATGAAGCCGCCACCAAGCTACTGTGGCTGGTCCTACGCAACATCACCGGGGCCTGGGGCAGCGCCACGCACGACTGGAAGGCCGCTATGAACCAGTTCGCCGTGATTTATGCAGAACGCTTCACTGACCCGTATCGCTGAGATAGCATCAATAAGCCTGATAGAACCAACTATCACGCTTCTAACGCCTCAAACACAAAAATACTGACA
>NZ_JAKRML010000064.1:0-1692 GCF_022346505.1 Achromobacter sp. ACRQX | reverse complement strand
CCTCTCAAGAAACTCCTCCTAAGCTGTTGATATTTCATTGGCTTTTTCTGGGGTGGCCAACGGTACCAAGCTGTAGCCCATGGTCTCTGCGCGCTTTGTCAGGTGGTGCAGGACGCGTTGGCGGTGGCGTTCTTCGTAGTACAGCTCGCCTTGGTCCACGTACTCGGCCCCTTTGGCCAACAGGGTGTAAATCAGTCGAGCCAACTTGTGTGCGGCTGCGGTGATGGCGCGCCGCTTATCCAGGCGGGCGCACAGCCTTCGGTAATAGGCGCCTAAGGCGGACTGGCTGTGGCGCAGCGCCATGGCCGCCAGACGTAGGGCTTGCGCAGCGCGGTTCGGTGAGCGTTTGGTGGCGCCGTTCAGAACCTTGCCCCCGGAGATGCGTGTGCCCGGGCACAAGCCTAGCCACGAAGCGAAGTGCTTGGCCGAAGGGAAGCGGCTCATGTCCGGGCCGACCTCGGACAGGACGGTGAAGGCGGTCATTTCGTCGATGCCGTTGATGCGAGTCAGGTCCACGCCGCACATGGCAAATAGATGCGTGCGCAGATCGAAGGCCATGGCTTTCTTGGGCCAGCGGCGCTGCGACTTACCCGGATCGCCGTCATGGCGGTGCAGTTTTTGCAGTTCAGCCTGGATGTGCTGATTGCATTCATTGAGCAGTTGTTGATAGGTGTCGTACAGGGCCAGCGCTTGCCGCAGCGCGAACAGGTGCTCATGACGCCAGTTGCCTTGCAGCGCGGCAGCGATGTCGTCCTCGCTGGCCTTGACCTGACGCTTCTTCAGGCGGGCCAGCACGTGCGGATCGCGCTCGCCGTCGACGATGGCGCGGATGATGGCCTGTCCGGTGACCCCGACCACGTCCGACAACACGTGCGTAAGCTGGATGTTCATCTGGGCCAGCGCCTTCTGCATGTGCTGCACGTGACGAACCTGCGAGGCAAGCAGCATCTCACGCTGGCGCGAGAACTCGCGCAGGACGCAGATCTCGTCAGAGGGACGGAAGGCGCCGGCCAGCAGGCCATAGCTCATGAGCTGCTGCAGCCATTGGCAGTCCAGCACGTCGGACTTGCGGCCCGAGACGTTCTTCACGTGCCTGGCGTTGACCAGGTAAACGGTGAAGCCCTGGCTATCGAGCAGCTCGTAAAGCGGGATCCAGTAAACGCCGGTGGACTCCATGGCCACGGCGGTGATGCCGCAGTCCTTGAGCCATTGCGCCAGGCGATACAGGTCGGCGGTAAAGCTCTTGAACTCGCGGACAGGTTGTTCGTCGCGGTCGCTGGGGACAGCGACGAAGTGGCTGGCTGATCCGATGTCGATGCCTGCGGCATCGGGATGGGCCAGGCTTAGGGTTGCATCGGACTTGCGAGGTGACATGGCTTGCTCCATCATCGCTAACGGAATGCCGCCAGGCATGGGTACGTCGTTGTACTCACTCTCTCAAACGGGATGCACGCGCTAAGCGTGTGCTCACCAATGTCGGTGACGTCACCCGGGGCCATGCTTCAGTACGGGCGTGGGCTAACACGCACCACTGGAAGGTCGGTCTTTACCTGAGCGGCATTCCACCTTGCCACAGTGCGGCCACGAAGACAGTTTCTTCGTCACGGGTGTCGTGCAGGACGACTATTGAGCTTCAGATTCCCTCGGGCGCATCGACGGCGCTCGCCTCCCCGGTGACCACGACGCCGTGCT
>NZ_JAKRML010000063.1:0-3106 GCF_022346505.1 Achromobacter sp. ACRQX | reverse complement strand
CGTGTGGCCGATCCTCATCGAGGGAATTGGGGGGGCGGGCGGCATTGCCGGCGGGGCGTCCGGCGTCAACGGAGGCGATGCCAAACCGTATGAAGGTTTCGCCGCGGGCGGTGGCGGCGGCGGCGCGCCAGGCGGCGATGGCGGCCGCGGCGGGCAGTACTCGCGTTTCGATACGAACGGGGGCGGCGCGGCCGGCAACAGCAATCACGGCGTCTACGTCACGGGGGCCGGCACCGTCATCATCAACGCGGGATCCATTGTGGCGGGGCCGGTCAACCAGGACACCGCCATCAAGTACGCGGCGACCGCCGGCAATTCGACCTTGATGCTCCGTGAAGGCAGCGTGATTCAGGGGCTCGTCGATGCCACAGAATCAAGCGGCACAAACACGCTGATCCTGGATGGCGGCGCTGCGCAGGCGTTTGACGTGGGCAAGATCGGCCCCGGCGCGCAGGGTCAGTATCTGGGCTTCAACGCATTCGAGAAAGCGTCTCACGGCACGTGGGCGCTCACGGGTTCGCCCGCGCTGGCGCTTACGCCTTGGACGCTTTCCGGGGGATGGCTTGCGATCACGGACGACGCGGCGCTGGGAGACACGGCGGGCGGCCTCATCTTCGAGGGCGGCGGATTGCAGCTGAACGCCAGCATCACATCGCAGCGCGATTTTCAGCTGCGCGGTGATGGCGCGGTCCACACTGCCGACGGCACCGTGTCCGTGATGCACGGAACGATCAGCGGCGCCGGCAACCTCACCAAGACCGGGGCCGGAACATGGATCATCGAGCGCAACGACACCGGATCGGGCACTACCACGCCGGCGGCGCAGCTCACGTATGCAGGCGCCACGCGAGTTGATGAGGGCATGCTGGTCATTCAAGGCACGAGCCTGGGGCGGGCCGATCATGCGGCCAGTGTTGCTGGCGCCAGCAATGCGGCCTTGTACCTTGCCAACGGTGCCGTGCTCGACGGCCGGATGAACGGACCGAATCTCGTCATCGATGCGACGAGCCGATGGAACGTCCTGGCCGATACCCCTCATGCCTCGGCGGGAAACAATCTCAGCACCGTCAATGCGCTTCAGCTTGCAGGCAGCATTGCCTTCGCACCGCCCGACGGGTCCAACAACGAGGTCGGCCGAACGCTTACCGCCAACAACCTGGTGGGCGCGGGCGGGCAAGTCCAGTTGCACGTCAGTCCGACCGGCGCTGCGGATCATCTGACGCTGACCCAGGGCGCCACGGGGTTGACCTACCTGAAGATCATCACGCCCGGCGGCTTCGGAGATCCCATGGCCGGCGACGGGCTGTTGGTGGTCAAGGCAGGCGCCAGCACCGACCATGCGTTTCGCCAATCCCCAGAACAACCCACGCTGGCCGGCGCGTTCAACTACGGGCTGGTGCACGGCGCGCGAAACGGCGCAGCCGATCTGGCCAACAACTGGTATCTCTTCAGCGATGTCCGCCCCGAGGTGTCCATCTACTCGCAGTTGGGCAATCAGGCCTTGCGGCAGTCCGAGGTGGCGGTGGGTTCGTTCAACGAACGGATGGGTGCGACCGAAACGCTGGCGCGAACGGTCTACCCGTATGTTTGGGCGCGATCGTTCGGGGTCCTCGAACGCCGGGATGGCGCACCCATGGGGATCCGGCAAGCGAACGTCGCCGTGGATTCGCGGCTGGGCGGGCTACAGGTGGGAACCGACCTGTTCGTGGCCAGCAGAGGCGCCGGCCGCCGGAGCGCGGGCGTGTTCGCTACGGCAATGGCTTCACGCAACGACGTGGCGCACTATCAGGCGTTCACGCGTTCGACAGTGGCTGCCGGCCGCAGCGATCAGACCATGTACGGCCTGGGCGCCTACTACACGTTGATCGACGGCAAGGGCGGATACGCCGATTTCGTCGCGCAGGTCAGCCGCTACGGTGTGAAGGCCCATTCGCGCGGCGCGCAAGGTTTGTCTTTGCAGACGTCCGGATGGGGCGCCGCGTTGTCCGCCGAAGCCGGCAAAGCCTTCGACATCGACGACGCCAGCGGACTGCGCATCGAGCCGCAAGCCCAGGTGATGGTCCAACACGTCAGACTGCGCGACAGCGAAGACCGAGTCGGGCCGGTTGCGCTGCCCGGAATGCGCGCGCTGCACTCGCGTGTGAGCCTGAAGGTTTCCAAAATCTGGGATGCGCAACCCGAGACGCGGCACCACGGCTGGCTGATGCTGAGCTATCGGCACACGTTCGGAAAATCCTCCAGTACGTACCCCACCGCCACGCAAGGCGACATCGCGTTCGACAACGATCTGGATGGGTCGCGCGTGGGCCTGACGGCGGGCTACGACCGGCGCGCGGGCAGGAACACTTTCGTCAACGTGCAGGTGCATGCCGAACAGGGCTTGGGCGGCGCGTCAGGGTTGCGGGCGGTGGGCGGCTCAGTTGGGGTGAAGTACCTGTTCTAGCAATCGCGCGAAGCATGGGTCCGCCGGATAACTGGCAGTGTCTTGCAATGTGCGCCATAGCGATCGTCTGATTTTGCCCGGCGACTGATTCTTATGAAGGCTCTCGCGACATCGGAGTAAACCTACTCTGGGTGAAGTCGGGGCGCATAAAGAGAATCTGAGACACCGACGACAGAGGCTTGAACGCTTTGCAGCGTGCTTCCGTCGTTCGATGTGATTAACCGGATTACTCAAACGCGCAACCGGCCACTCCGGTATTCCACGTTCTTACGAGATCAAAGTAGCGATTCTGCATGTAGCGTCACCTGAGCTTCAGGTGCTGTTGAATTCGTGAAGCCGCGCGTGAATCCACCACCCAGGATGAACCATTGATGTGTACGGATTCTTGCTTGGCGTCGCGACATGCGGTTTCGATCTCAAATCGAACCGACAAGGCGCGCGGTATTGCGCTTAGGCTTTGTTTTGGTCTGTCTTTGATTTCTTTGGGCATGTCCCCTCATCCTGCTGCGCGCGCGTTGATCGTCGGCGAGGCGGGGATGGGCGGCGTAGGCGGGGCTGCCAATGGGGGTACCGGCGGCGACGGCGGGGATGGTTATGCCGCCTTGGATCTCACGACGTCTTACACGACCTATGACGACATTGAAGGCGCGCCCGGCGGCGGAG
>NZ_JAKRML010000062.1:0-3115 GCF_022346505.1 Achromobacter sp. ACRQX | reverse complement strand
CCCACCGTCATGATCGGTGGCAAGCCTGCCACGGTCACGGCCAATCCGGACGGTACGTACAGCGTTACGGTTCCTGCCGGCACGACCGGCGGCATCGTTGTCACCGTCCCAACCACCGATGATTCGGTGTTTGAAGGCCGTGAACAACTGACCCTGGACGCCACGCTGACCGGCAGCTCGGCCAGCGGCATCGCGCTGCCGGGCAACATCACCGACTCCGGCAGCGCCGTCATCGTTGACGATCACGGTTCGGGCGCGGATGTGCCGTCCTTGAGCGTCTCGGACGCCGGCGACGTCAACGAAGGCAACGACGCCGTCTTCAACGTTGCTCTGTCCAAGCCCGTCGACGCCGACACTACCCTGACGTTCACGCTGGGTGGTCAGATTGAAGCGGGCGACGTGGGTGCCCCTACCGTCATGATCGGTGGAAAGCCTGCCGTCGTGACCGCCAACGCCGATGGCTCCTACAGCATCACCGTGCCGGCTGGCACCACCGGTGGCATCGTCGTCACGGTCCCGACGACTGACGACACCGTCTTTGAAGGCCGCGAACAGCTGACGCTGGACGCCACGCTGACCGGCAGTTCGGCCAGCGGCATCGCGCTGCCGGGCAACATCACCGACTCCGGCAGCGCCGTCATCGTTGACGATCATGGTTCGGGCGCGGATGTACCGTCCCTGAGCGTCTCGGACGCCGGCGACGTCAACGAAGGCAACAACGCCGTCTTCAACGTGGCCCTGTCCAAGCCGGTTGACGCCGACACCACCCTTACGTTCACGCTGGGTGGTCAGATTGAAGCGGGCGACGTGGGTGCCCCCACCGTCATGATCGGTGGCAAGCCTGCCGTCGTGACCGCGAATGCCGATGGCTCCTACAGCGTCACCGTGCCGGCTGGCACCACTGGTGGCATCGTCGTCACGGTCCCGACCACCGATGATTCGGTGTTCGAAGGCCGCGAACAACTGACGCTGGACGCGACGCTGACCGGCAACTCGGCCAGCGGTATCGCTCTGCCGGGCAACATCACCGACTCGGGCAGCGCCACGATCGTCGATACCGAAAGCACCGACCCGTCAAACCCGAACCCGGGCGCCGACGTGCCGGCGCTCACCGTTTCGGATGCGGGCGACGTCAACGAAGGCAGCAACGCCGTCTTCAACGTGGCCCTGACCAAGGCCGTCGATGCCGACACCACGCTCACCTTCAAGCTCGGTGGCGAAATCGAAGCCGGCGACGTGGGTACCCCCACCGTCATGATCGGCGGCAAGCCCGCCCCGGTCACGGCCAACGCCGATGGCACTTTCAGCGTCACCGTGCCGGCTGGCACGACCGGTGGCATCGTCGTCACGGTTCCGACCACTGACGACACCGTCTTTGAAGGCCGCGAACAGCTGACGCTGGATGCCACGCTGACAGGCAACTCCGCCAGCGGCGTCGCCTTGCCGGGCAACATCACCGACTCCGGTAGCGCGACGATCGTCGATACCGAAAGCACCGACCCGTCGAACCCGAACCCGGGCGCCGATGTCCCGGCCCTGACCGTCTCGGACGCAGGCGACGTCAACGAAGGCAGCAACGCCGTCTTCAATGTCGCGCTGACCAAGGCCGTCGACGCTGACACCACGCTCACCTTCAAGCTCGGTGGCGAAATCGAAGCCGGCGATGTGGGTACCCCCACGGTCATGATCGGCGCCAAGCCTGCCACTGTCACGGCCAACGCCGATGGCTCGTACAGCGTCACCGTGCCGGCTGGCACGACCGGCGGCATCGTCGTCACGGTTCCGACCACCGACGACACCGTCTTTGAAGGCCGCGAACAGCTGACGCTGGACGCCACGCTCTCGGGCAATACCGCCAGCGGCGTTGCGCTGCCTGGCAATATCACCGACTCGGGCAGCGCCACGATCGTCGATACCGAAAGCACCGACCCGTCCAACCCGAATCCGGGCGCCGATGTCCCGGCCCTGACTGTCTCGGACGCAGGCGACGTTAACGAAGGCAGCAACGCTGTCTTCAACGTGGCCCTGACCAAGGCCGTCGATGCCGACACCACGCTCACCTTCAAGCTGGGTGGCGAAATCGAAGCCGGCGACGTGGGCGCTCCCACGGTCATGATCGGCGGCAAGCCCGCCACCGTCACGGCCAACGCCGATGGCACTTTCAGCGTCACCGTGCCGGCTGGCACGACCGGCGGCATCGTCGTCACGGTTCCGACCACCGACGATTCGGTGTTCGAAGGCCGTGAACAGCTGACGCTCGACGCCACGCTGACCGGAAGCTCGGCCAGCGGTGTCGCGCTCCCCGGCAACATCACCGACTCCGGTAGCGCCACGATTGTCGATACCGAAAGCACCGACCCGTCCAACCCGAACCCGGGCGCCGATGTCCCGGCCCTGACCGTCTCGGACGCCGGCGACGTCAACGAAGGCAACGACGCCGTCTTCAACGTGGCCCTGTCCAAGGCCGTCGACGCCGACACCACCCTGACGTTCACGCTGGGCGGTCAGATCGAAGCCGGCGACGTGGGCGCGCCCACCGTGATGATTGGCGGCAAGCCCGTCACCGTCACCGCCAACGCCGATGGTTCCTACAGCATCACCGTGCCGGCTGGCACTACGGGAGGCATCGTCGTTACGGTTCCGACCACTGACGACGCCGTCTTCGAAGGCCGCGAACAGCTGACGCTGGACGCCACCCTCTCGGGCAACTCCGCCAGCGGCGTCGCCTTGCCTGGCAATATCACCGACTCGGGCAACGCCACGATCGTCGATACCGAAAGCACCGACCCGTCCAACCCGAATCCGGGCGCGGACGTGCCGGCCCTGACTGTCTCGGACGCAGGCGACGTCAACGAAGGCAGCAACGCCGTCTTCAACGTGGCCCTGACCAAGGCTGTCGACGCCGACACCACGCTCACCTTCAAGCTGGGTGGCGAAATCGAAGCCGGCGATGTGGGTACCCCCACGGTCATGATCGGCGGCAAGCCTGCCACCGTCACGGCCAACGCCGATGGCTCGTACAGCGTCACCGTGCCGGCTGGCACGACCGGCGGCATCGTCGTCACGGTTCCGACCACCGACGACACCGTCTTTGAAGGCCGCGAACAGCTGACGC
>NZ_JAKRML010000061.1:0-3439 GCF_022346505.1 Achromobacter sp. ACRQX | reverse complement strand
AGTTGGGTTTTACCCAACAGCTATATTTGTTCTTTAACAATCTGGAAGAAGCACAACGAAAATGTGTTCATCGAGTAATCGGCATTGCTGATGAAGATGGGCACGGGTTGTGATTGCATTATTTTTTGTTCCAAGTTCTCAAGACTGGGGTGCAAACCTCAGACTGCTTTGAAACTTATGAACGGCACAAACGCTAATACTCAGGTCCTATAGCCTACAGCGTTATAGGATCAAGCGACTAAGTGCATATGGTGGATGCCTTGGCGATCACAGGCGATGAAGGACGTAGTAGCCTGCGAAAAGCTGCGGGGAGCTGGCAAACAAGCTTTGATCCGCAGATATCCGAATGGGGAAACCCACCGCAGCAATGCGGTATCCCTAGCTGAATACATAGGCTAGTGGAAGCGAACCGGGTGAACTGAAACATCTCAGTAGCTCGAGGAAAAGAAATCAACCGAGATTCCGAAAGTAGTGGCGAGCGAAATCGGATGAGCCTTTACGTTTTAGCGCGCAGGATAGTCGAACGGAATGGAAAGTCCGGCCGTAGCAGGTGATAGCCCTGTAGACGAAATTCTGTGTGTGGAACTAAGCGTAAGACAAGTAGGGCGGGACACGTGAAATCCTGTTTGAAGATGGGGGGACCATCCTCCAAGGCTAAATACTCGTGATCGACCGATAGTGAACCAGTACCGTGAGGGAAAGGCGAAAAGAACCCCGGAAGGGGAGTGAAATAGATCCTGAAACCGTATGCATACAAACAGTAGGAGCCTCCTTGTGGGGTGACTGCGTACCTTTTGTATAATGGGTCAGCGACTTACATTCAGTGGCAAGGTTAACCGAATAGGGAAGCCGTAGCGAAAGCGAGTCCGAATAGGGCGAATTAGTCGCTGGGTGTAGACCCGAAACCAGATGATCTATCCATGGCCAGGTTGAAGGCACGGTAACACGTGCTGGAGGACCGAACCCACTAATGTTGAAAAATTAGGGGATGAGCTGTGGATAGGGGTGAAAGGCTAAACAAATCTGGAAATAGCTGGTTCTCTCCGAAAACTATTTAGGTAGTGCCTCAAGTATTACTGCGGGGGGTAGAGCACTGTTATAGCTAGGGGGTCATGGCGACTTACCAAACTATGGCAAACTCCGAATACCCGCAAGTACAGCTTGGGAGACAGAGCACCGGGTGCTAACGTCCGGACTCAAGAGGGAAACAACCCAGACCGCCAGCTAAGGTCCCAAATTATCGCTAAGTGGGAAACGAAGTGGGAAGGCATAGACAGTCAGGAGGTTGGCTTAGAAGCAGCCATCCTTTAAAGAAAGCGTAATAGCTCACTGATCGAGTCGTCCTGCGCGGAAGATGTAACGGGGCTAAGCGATAAACCGAAGCTGCGGGTGTGCACTTTTAGTGCACGCGGTAGGAGAGCGTTCTGTAAGCCTGCGAAGGTGGCTTGTAAAGGCTGCTGGAGGTATCAGAAGTGCGAATGCTGACATGAGTAGCGATAAAGGGGGTGAAAAGCCCCCTCGCCGTAAGTCCAAGGTTTCCTGCGCAACGTTCATCGGCGCAGGGTGAGTCGGCCCCTAAGGCGAGGCAGAGATGCGTAGCTGATGGGAAGCTGGTTAATATTCCAGCACCGTCGTACAGTGCGATGGGGGGACGGATCGCGGAAAATCATCAGGGTGTTGGATGTCCCTGTTGCTGTATCGAAGATGGCGCTTAGGCAAATCCGGGCGCGTAAATCAAGGGTATGGCACGAGCGAGCATTGCTTGCGAAGTGATCGGAAGTGGTTCCAAGAAAAGCCTCTAAGCTTCAGCTGTACGAGACCGTACCGCAAACCGACACAGGTGGACGGGATGAATATTCCAAGGCGCTTGAGAGAACTCAGGAGAAGGAACTCGGCAAATTGATACCGTAACTTCGGGAGAAGGTATACCCCGGTAGTGTGAAGCGCCTGCGCGCTTAGCATGATGGGGTCGCAGAGAATCGGTGGCTGCGACTGTTTATTAAAAACACAGCACTCTGCAAAGACGAAAGTCGACGTATAGGGTGTGACGCCTGCCCGGTGCCGGAAGGTTAAGTGATGGGGTGCAAGCTCTTGATCGAAGCCCCGGTAAACGGCGGCCGTAACTATAACGGTCCTAAGGTAGCGAAATTCCTTGTCGGGTAAGTTCCGACCTGCACGAATGGCGTAACGATGGCCACACTGTCTCCTCCTGAGACTCAGCGAAGTTGAAGTGTTTGTGATGATGCAATCTACCCGCGGCTAGACGGAAAGACCCCATGAACCTTTACTGTAGCTTTGCATTGGACTGTGAACCGGCCTGTGTAGGATAGGTGGGAGGCTTTGAAGCGTGGTCGCTAGATCACGTGGAGCCATCCTTGAAATACCACCCTGGTTTGTTTGCGGTTCTAACCTTGGTCCGTTATCCGGATCGGGGACAGTGCATGGTGGGCAGTTTGACTGGGGCGGTCTCCTCCCAAAGTGTAACGGAGGAGTTCGAAGGTACGCTAGGTACGGTCGGAAATCGTGCTGATAGTGCAATGGCATAAGCGTGCTTGACTGTGAGACTGACAAGTCGAACAGGTGCGAAAGCAGGACATAGTGATCCGGTGGTTCTGAATGGAAGGGCCATCGCTCAACGGATAAAAGGTACTCTGGGGATAACAGGCTGATACCGCCCAAGAGTTCATATCGACGGCGGTGTTTGGCACCTCGATGTCGGCTCATCTCATCCTGGGGCTGTAGCCGGTCCCAAGGGTATGGCTGTTCGCCATTTAAAGAGGTACGTGAGCTGGGTTTAAAACGTCGTGAGACAGTTTGGTCCCTATCTGCCGTGGGCGTTGGATACTTGACGGAGCCTGCTCCTAGTACGAGAGGACCGGAGTGGACGTACCTCTGGTGTACCGGTTGTCATGCCAATGGCATTGCCGGGTAGCTAAGTACGGAAGAGATAACCGCTGAAGGCATCTAAGCGGGAAACTCGTCTGAAGATTAGGTATCCCGGGGACTTGATCCCCCTGAAGGGTCGTTCGAGACCAGGACGTTGATAGGTCGGGTGTGGAAGCGCAGTAATGCGTTAAGCTAACCGATACTAATTGCCCGTGAGGCTTGATCCTATAACACTGATGGTTATTGACCTGGTGATATAGCGTTCCAAGTGTCGTTCAATACAAAATACTGGCTGCACCGTCAGCAGCCAGCCAACACAATTACACCCCACTGTGCGTCGATCATCGAGCCCTAGCGCTCTGATCGCCACACGTTGCGCTTCTTCCAAGATTGGAGCCGTTGCCTCAACCGCAACCGCTCAACCAGTTACGCCTGACGACCATAGCAAGGTGGTACCACTCCTTCCCATCCCGAACAGGACAGTGAAACGCCTTTGCGCCGATGATAGTGGACGGACGTCTGTGAAAGTAGGTCATCGTCAGGCTTTTATTGC
>NZ_JAKRML010000060.1:0-3653 GCF_022346505.1 Achromobacter sp. ACRQX | reverse complement strand
GTCAGCGACGGCGGCCGGGGCGGTAATGGGTCCGGAGGAGAAGGCGGCGGCGCTGGCGGGGGCGGAGGGGGCGGCGCGGATATCAACCCCGGCGGGATCGATGGAACGGGCTACGGCGGTAATGGCGGCAATGGGGGTGAAAATGGCATGCCAGGTGGCGGCGACGTCCCGGGTACCTCTCCCTATGCAGGTGGCGGTGGCGGTGGCGGCGGTACCTACACCAACGGCGGGTCGGCGGGCCAAGGGTTATTCAATAGCCAAAGTCCGGGTGTAGGCGGCTCGGGCGGTATGGCTGGCGGTGAGGCCGGCGTAGACGGTGGCCGAGCAAATCCAGGAACGGCATTGGAAGGATGGGGTGGGGGCGGCGGAGGCGGCGGGGCCGCCGGCGGATCTGGCGGCAATGGCGGGCGTGGGTCCGGATTCGAAGGGGGGCCTCCAGGCGGCGCTGGCGGCAACAGCGGTCACGGTGTCTATGTCACCGGCGCCAACACCATGATCATCAATTCCGGAACGATATCTCAAGGGCCGGCGAACCAGAACACCGCCATCAAGTATTCAGCCACGGCTCGCGATTCCACGCTTGTTCTGCAAGCGGGCAGCCAGATCATCGGCCTGGTCGACGCCACGGAGTCGGGCGGCAAGAATACGCTGGCTCTGGATGGCGGCGCCGCGCTGGCCTTTGACGTCAGCCAGATCGGGAGTGGCGCGCAGGCGCAATACCTGGGCTTCAATGCTTTCGAAAAAACGTCGGCCGGAACATGGACGCTGACAGGAACGCCCAGCCAGACCCTCACACCCTGGACCCTGTCGGGCGGGTGGCTCGCGATTGCCGACGACGCCATCCTGGGCGACGCGGCCGGCGCCGTCACGTTCAACGGCGGCGGACTGCAACTGGATGCCGACATCCTGACGCAGCGCGACATGCAGTTCGCGGGAGAAGGCGCGATCCGTGCGGCGGACGGCACGGTATCCGTGATGCAAGGCGCGATCACGGGATCGGGCACGCTGACCAAGACCGGCGCGGGCACGTGGATCATCGACCGCGACAATGCCTTTGCTGGCGACACGCTGATTGACGATGGCGTGCTGCAGCTCGGCACGGGTCAGGCCGCAGGATCGTTGGGGGCGGGCGCTTTCGAGAACCACGCCGTCCTGGCCATCGATCGCGCCGACGCGGTCGTCATGTCCAACGCCATATCGGGTACGGGCGAACTGCGACAGGCAGGCCCGGGCACGACCACGCTGACCGGACCGCTCACCTATACCGGTGTCACGAGGGTGGACAATGGCACGCTGGTCCTCGACGGCACGTCGTTGGGCCAGGCCGATCATGCGATCGCCCGGGTCATCGGTGCAGGCAGTGCGGGTCTGGGCCTGGCCAACGGCGCCACGCTCGAAGGTTGGGTGGATGGGCCGAGTCTTTCCATCGACGCGTCCAGCCGGTGGCACATCTTGACCGACGCGTCCAACCCCGCGCAAGGAAACCTCCTCAGCACGGTCAACGAACTCCAGCTTTCCGGCAGCGTTGCCTTTGCGCCACCCGCCGAATGGACCACCGATGCGATCGGACGCACGTTGTCCGCCAACAACCTGGCAGGGGGCGGTGGTGAAGTGCAGCTGCACATGATTCCCACCGCGGCTGGCACCGTGGATTACCTGACCTTGAACGCTGGAGCGACGGGCTTGACCAATCTGACGCTCAACGCCGAGGGCGATTTTGGCGACCCGCTTCGTGGAAACGGCTTTCTGGTGGTCAAGGCGGGCGCCAGTACGGACAACGCGTTCAGGCTCACGCCGGGACAGGCCCCCCGGGGCGGTGCGTTTCGCTATGTGTTGGCGCATGGTGCGCAGGACGGTTCGCCGGAACTCGCCAACAACTGGTACTTGATCAGCGAAGTCCGCCCCGAGGTCTCCATCTACTCGCAGTTGGGCGGGCAAGCCCTGCGGCAGTCCGAACTGGCGGTCGGCACTTTCAACGAACGTATGGGCTCCACCGAAACGCTGTCTCGGAAGGTATACCCGTTTGCCTGGGCCAGAACGCTCGGGGGTTGGGAAAACCGCGACGGCGCGTCGCGCGGCATTCTGCAATCACAGGTCGCAAGCCGCACGACGCTGGGCGGGCTGCAGGTGGGAACGGACTTGTTCGTGACCAACACGGGGATTCGCCGCAACAGCGTTGGGGTGTTCGGGACTGCGATGGTCTCGCGCGCGCAGGTGGATCATTATCAGGAATCCACGCGTTCAACGATCGATGCCGGCCGCAGCGATCAGACGATGTACGGCCTGGGCGCGTACTACACGATGATGGACGGCAAGGGCGGGTATGCCGACTTCGTCACGCAGATCAGCCGGTATGGCGTCCAAACGCAATCGAGCGGCGCGGCCGGCATGTCGCTACAAACCTCGGGATGGGGCGTGGCGCTGTCGGCCGAAGCCGGCAAGGCGTTCGACATCGGCGACGCGTCCGAAGGGCTGCGAATCGAACCGCAAGCGCAGGTGATGGTGCAGCACATCAAGCTGCGCGATAGCGATGATGACCTTGGCCGCGTGGCGCTGCCCAAATCTCATGCGCTGCATTCGCGCGTGAGCCTGAAGCTGTCGAAAGCGTGGGGCGAGCAGGACGATGCGCAGAACCACGGCTGGCTCATGCTGAGTTACCGGCACACGCTGGGGGACTCGACCAGCTCCTACCAGACGCTGACGCAAGGCGATATCGCGTTCGACAACAAGCTGGACGGATCGCGCGTGGGCCTGTCGGCGGGCTATGACCGGCGGGCGGGCAAGAACACGTTCGTCAATGTGCAGTTGAATGCCGAGCAGGGCCTGGGCGGCGAGTCGGGGTTGCTCGCCGTGGGTGGATCGGTCGGCATCAAGTATCTGTTCTAGCGAACACAGAACATCCCCCGCGTAGGCGCCCCGCCGCATAGCGGCTGCGCGGGTATTCGCCCCTTTAGGATCAGTCGTATTTCGACGGCTGGAATCGATGGCTTTGGAAGTTTGCGGGCCAACGGAGTAAACGTACTCTCGGCGAATCCTGCGTGCATACACAGAATCAATTGCGCCGACGATGGGTATCAATAATTACTTGAGATTACCCAGCCGACGTCGCGCGATGTCATTAATCGGAATTCAGCGCGCAACCGGCAAGCCCGGTGTTCCACGTTCTTAAAACCTCAAGCAGACGATTTCGCCTGGTGCAGCCCGATGCGCCGGGAGCAATTGTTTTCGTGAAGCCGCGCGTGAATCCACTACCCAGGATGAACCAGAGATGCACACGGATTCTTGCTTGGCGTTGCGACACGCACATTCGACCCCGACTCAAATCCACAAAGCGCGCGGCATCACGCTCAGGCTTTTCTTTGGCCTGTCCTTGATCTCCCTCGGCATGTCCCCGCATCCCGCTGCGCGCGCGCTGATCATCGGCGAGGCGGGCGTCGGCGGCGCGGACCTCACCTTTGGCGGCGCGTTTGGGGCAGGCTTTGGCGGAGATGGGGGCCACGCGGGTGGCAATGGTTCGTCGGGCGGAGGCAATGTCCAGAGCCCAGGGGCCAGCAAGTTTGCAGGCGGTGGCGGCGGGGGCGGTGGCACCTACACCCATGGAGGAACGCCCGGCCAGGCTTTATTCGAGAGTCAGATTTCCGGCATGGGCGGCG